>NZ_JBNPYB010000018.1:0-118206 GCF_050432985.1 Pantoea sp. AN62
TAGTGTGGGGTCTCCCCATGCGAGAGTAGGGAACTGCCAGGCATCAAACGAGTGAAGAAGCCCCGCACGAAAGTGCGGGGCTTTTTTACGTCTGCAGATCCTAAAATCCTGTCAAAAACGTGCATCAGCGGGCTTTTAGCCAGTCAGCAATGAACGCCGCAATCACTACTGGCTGGTTTAAATCCAGTACCGGTACCGACAATGCAAGAGCCTGATCGCTGGCGACGGCGATCACCTGTTCATCCAGCAGCTCATCTACGCCACCTTTGATACCGGCGCGCCACAACACAATTTTTGGCACTGCCTCATTTTTGAATCCTTCTACCAGCACCAGATCCAGTAGAGAATGTTCCATCCGGCTCACCAGGTAAGGCAGATCAATGTGCCCTTCATCAGGTGTTTCACACATTAATGCCCAGCGCTGTGAACTGGCCACGATAACCTGATTCGCCCCGGCTTTCCTGAGGAGATAGCTATCCTTGCCAGGTGTATCCACCTCCATCTGATGATGCGTATGCTTAATCAAACCGCTACGTATGCCCTGATGGCTAAGGATCGGTATAAGTTGCTGTAGGAGCGTTGTTTTTCCGGTTCCACTCCAGCCGGTGATAGCCAGTAAAGGTAGCGACATATTAAAATCTCTTATCCAGATCATCCGGGGTATTGATGTTGTGAAAGGCGGATTCGTCATCCGGTAACAGCACCGCATGTCCGCCCTGATGGCGTAAAAACTGCATCAGGCGGCGTTCACCGGCCTGGAGATAGGCCTGCAGTGGCGCAGCAACATCGCGGTGGATCAGCGCCAGCGTAGGATGATCGCGCTCCTGTGAGCGTACCCACACTGCTGGGGCGTCGCCGCGTTGTTGCACCAGCTGCTCAACAAAGTTAAGCGGGATAGCAGGTGTATCGCAGGAACTGAACACCGCCCAGTCCCCCTCAATAGCGCGTAATGCGCTATAGATCCCCGCCAGCGGGCCCGGGTAATCTGCAAACACGTCCTGCACGACCCGACATCCGCTTAACTGATAACGATCAATATTGCGATTCGCGTTAATCACCACAATGTCGACTTGTGGCCTTAGCCGTTCAAGGACATGCTGATACAGTGGCTTGCCATTCAGTGGTACCAATCCTTTGTCCTGACTACCCATACGGCGGCCCTGACCCCCGGCCAGAATCACGCCGGTTAACATTGTCATGGCATTATCCTCGCTAATGACATACTGAAAACGGGAGTAAGTGATATGAAATGCCATCGTCTGAACGAATTGATGGAACTGTTACAACCCGCCTGGCAAAAAGAACCCGATCTTAACCTCATCGCATTCTTACAGAAACTGGCACAGGAAGCTGGATTCCGTGGCCCATTAAGTGAATTAACCGATGACGTATTGATTTACCATCTCAAAATGCGCGACGCAGGCAGCCATGATGAGATACCGGGGCTGAAAAAAGATCACGAAGTTGATTTCAAAACAGCGTTGCTACGCGCACGGGGTGTCATTAAAGATGACGAGTAGTGTTATCCTTGGTGGCTAAATACACCGGCCACGACAGGTAAAATGATGAGCGACGCTGCGTTTAACTTTCAGACGTTGAATCCCGACGTGCTGCTGGATGCGCTGTGGGAAACAGGCATACGCGTCGAATCAGGACTGACAGCGCTGAACAGCTATGAAAACCGTGTTTATCAATTTAGTGATGATGAGAAACGCCGTTACGTGGCTAAATTCTATCGCCCACAGCGCTGGCGTGCAGAGCAGATTGTCGAAGAGCATCAGTATGCGCTTGATCTGCTGGCTGACGAAGTACCGATCGCGGCACCGCTGATTTTACAGGGCAACACCTTGCAGAGTCACGCCGGCTTCTTTTTTGCAGTGTTCCCCAGCCTTGGCGGGCGGCAGTATGAAACTGATAATGAAGATCAGATGGAGTGGGTAGGTCGCTTTCTGGGTCGGATTCATCAGACCGGCCGTAAAGCGCTGTTCAGCCAGCGGCCGACTATCGGCCTGGATGAATATCTCCATCAGCCTCGTGCGGTGCTGGAACAGTGTGCATTAGTACCTGCTTCACTGAAAGATGCGCTGCTTCAGTCGGTCGACAAGCTGGGGCACACGTTACAGCAGCGCTGGCATAGTACGTGGCAGCCGCTACGATTACACGGTGACTGTCATCCCGGTAATATCCTGTGGCGTGACGGGCCGCTGTTTGTCGATCTGGACGATGCCCGCAACGGTCCGGCAGTGCAGGATCTGTGGATGCTGATCAGCGGGGATCGGCAGGAACAGCGTATTCAGTGGGATATCCTGCTGGAGGCGTACGGTGAATTCAGTGACTTTGATATTAATGAATTGTCACTGATTGAGCCTTTACGCGCGATGCGCATGGTTTATTATCTGGCCTGGGTAGTCCGACGCTGGCAGGATCCCGCTTTTCCGCGCGCCTTCCCCTGGATGACAGATGAAGATTTCTGGCGCCGGCAGATTTCGCTTTTTACCGAGCAGGAGAAGCTGTTGCAGGAACCTCCTTTGCAGCTGACCCCGCAATTTTAATGAAGTAGTCAGGAGAGTTTTTCACGATGAAAAAGATTTGGTTTGCACTGATCGGTTTAGTGCTGGCGTTCAGCGCGTCTGCTGCACAATTCACCGAGGGGAAACAGTACGTCAGTCTGCAGAAGCCCGTTGCAGGCGAACCTCAGGTGATGGAGTTTTTCTCCTTCTTCTGCCCGCACTGCTATCAGTTCGAACGTATTTATCACGTCAATGATGCGGTGAAAAAGAATCTGCCTGCTGAGACTAAAATGGTGAAATACCACGTTGATTTCCTCGGCGGCGATTTGGGACCGGTGGTGACTCAGGCCTGGGCTGTTGCAATGGCGTTAGGTGTGGAAGACAAAGTCACCGCGCCGATCTTTGATGGTATCCAGAAAACGCAGACCATCACCGATCCTGCCAGCCTGAAACAGACCTTTATCACCGCGGCTGGCATTTCAGCGGCGGATTATGATGCTGCCTGGAACAGCTTTGCGGTAAAAGCGCTGGTTGCTCAGCAGCAGAAAGCAGCCGCTGATGTTGATCTGCGTGGCGTACCGGCGATTTTCGTTAATGGCAAATATATGGTCAATAACGGCGGTCTCGATACCAGCTCTATGGATAATTTCGTTGCCGATTACGCGAACGTCGTGAAATTCCTGGTCAGCCAGAAGTAACCTGCTGCCTGACCGCTAAACGCCAGCGCTGCTGGCGTTTTTTTTGCCCTGCGATCGGCGACAGCATTTTTATCCATCTCCTGGGCATAAATTTAATATCCACACAAGGGATCACGTAATTAAAAATGGCGATCGGGTCACGGAAATAAGATAAACGTTTGAAATTTAATGATTTAAATCGGACGGGTTTTATCTAAACACCTAAAAAACAGCGCGTTATAATTTTTACGCACAAAGTTATCCACAGAACGATCGTTGCGATCCTTCACTCAAAAGCGTTAAAAACGCCAGACGCTGCTCGCCTTATTTCACCATTCTTGCCAAGCTGTGGCATCCTTATAGACCAATCCATGGCAACGAAGAATAGACAGACTTATGGCGCAAATCGCAGAAAATCCCCTGATTCTGGTTGATGGCTCATCCTATCTTTATCGCGCGTACCACGCGTTCCCGCCGCTGACCAATAGTGCAGGTGAACCCACAGGCGCCATGTATGGCGTGCTTAATATGCTGAAAAGCCTGCTGACGCAATATAGCCCAAGTCATGTTGCTGTGGTGTTTGATGCTAAAGGCAAAACTTTTCGCGACGAGCTGTTTGAGCACTACAAATCGCATCGGCCACCGATGCCGGACGATCTGCGAGCGCAAATCGAACCGCTGCACGAGATGGTGCGCGCAATGGGATTACCGCTGCTGGCCGTCAGCGGCGTTGAGGCTGATGATGTTATCGGTACCCTGGCGCTTGAGGCCGAGAAAAAAGGCCGGGCAGTGCTGATCAGCACTGGTGATAAAGATATGGCGCAGCTGGTGACGCCGGGTATCACGCTGATTAACACCATGACAAACACTATCCTCGGACCGGAAGAGGTCGAGCAGAAGTATGGCGTGCCGCCTGCTTTGATTATCGATTTCCTCGCCATGATGGGTGATAGCTCAGATAACATCCCTGGCGTTCCTGGCGTGGGCGAGAAGACCGCGCAGGCGCTGCTGCAGGGGCTGGGCGGCATGCGTTCGATCTATGACAACCTGGATAAAGTGGCCGAACTCTCGTTCCGTGGTGCCAAAACCATGGCGGCAAAACTTGAACAGAGCCGTGACGTGGCGTTTCTCTCTTACCAGCTGGCGACCATCAAAACCGACGTTGAGCTGCCGCTGCCTTGCGAAGAACTGACGGTGACCGAACCGGACGTGGCGGCGTTACAGACGCTGTTCAGCCGTTATGAGTTCAAACGCTGGCTGAACGATCTGCAGGACGGGAAATGGCTGCAGGGTAAAAAGAGCAATCCTCAGGCGCAAAAAGGGCTGCCTGATGAGCCGGTGGCAGTGGTGGAGACCAGCAGCATTTTATCGGCTGATGGCTACGTCACTATCCTCGATCAGGCGACCTTTGAAAGCTGGCTGGAGAAACTAAAGCGCAGCGAGGTGTTCGCCTTTGATCTGGAAACCGATTCGCTGGATACCCTGAGCGCCAATATCGTGGGCATCGGTTTTGCGGTAGCACCGGGTGAGGCAGCCTATCTGCCAGTGGCACATGACTATCTGGATGCGCCTGAACAACTCGACCGCGCTGCCGTGCTGGCACAGCTTAAGCCACTGCTGGAAGATGCCAGCGCCTGGAAGGTTGGTCAGAATCTCAAATACGATCGCGGCGTATTGAAGAACTACGACATTGAACTGGCCGGTATTAAGTTCGATACCATGCTGGAGTCATACATTCTCAACAGCGTGGTCGGCAAACACGATATGGATAGCCTGGCCGCACGCTGGCTGAACCACAAAACCGTCACGTTTGAAGAGATTGCCGGCAAAGGCAAAAATCAGCTGACGTTTAATCAAATCGCCCTCGAACAGGCGGGGCATTATGCCGCGGAAGATGCCGACGTCACCTTACAGCTGCATCTGAAGATGTGGCCAGAGCTGGAGAAAGAAGCGGGCCCGAAAAAAGTGTTTGAGCAAATTGAGATGCCGCTGCTCACCGTGATCTCGCGTATCGAGCGTAATGGCGTGTTGATCGATCAGGCTATTCTGGCGCAGCACTCGAAAGAGCTTACGTCCCGGCTGGCTGAACTGGAGCTCAAGGCGCATGAACTGGCGGGCGAGTCGTTTAATCTCTCTTCGACTAAACAGTTGCAGGTTATCCTGTTTGAAAAGCAGGGCATTAAACCGACCAAAAAGACCCCGGGCGGCGCACCTTCAACCAGCGAAGAAGTCTTAGCTGAGCTGGCGCTCGATTATCCGTTGCCCAAAGTGATTCTGGAACATCGCGGCTTATCCAAACTGAAGTCCACCTACACTGATAAATTACCGCTGATGATCAACCCGGTCAGCGGGCGGGTTCATACCTCTTATCATCAGGCGGTTACCGCGACCGGACGCTTATCCTCGACCGATCCTAACCTGCAAAACATTCCGGTACGTAATGACGAAGGACGCCGCATCCGCCAGGCTTTTATTGCTGGCAAAGGGAATCGCATCGTTGCGGCCGACTACTCACAAATTGAACTGCGCATCATGGCGCATCTCTCGCAGGATAAAGGATTGCTGGATGCGTTTGCCCAGGGCGAAGATATCCACCGGGCAACCGCTGCTGAGGTGTTTGGCGTCGCGCTGGACAAGGTCAGTGGAGAACAGCGCCGCAGCGCCAAAGCGATCAACTTCGGTCTGATCTATGGCATGAGCGCATTTGGCTTGTCTCGCCAGTTGAACATCGGTGCCGGCGAAGCGAAAAAGTATATGGATCTCTACTTTGAACGCTATCCAGGCGTGCTGCGCTACATGGAAAATACCCGCCAGCTGGCCGCCAGTACAGGCTATGTCGAAACCCTCGAAGGGCGCCGGCTGTGGCTGCCGGATATTAAATCCAGCAACGCGATGCGACGTAAAGCCGCGGAGCGTGCGGCGATCAATGCGCCAATGCAGGGAACGGCGGCAGACATTATCAAGCGTGCGATGATTGCAGTTGATGGCTGGTTAGAGCAGGAAAAAGAGAGCGGCGTCAGAATGATTATGCAGGTTCACGATGAACTGGTATTTGAGATCAAGGCTGAGGCCGTTGAGGCCGCCAGCAAGAAAATTCAGGCATTGATGGAAGGCAGTGTGCAGCTCGACGTGCCGCTGCTGGTGGAAGTTGGGGTGGGCGATAACTGGGATGAAGCCCACTAATCTGCATCAATGCGCTGGCGTTGCGGCGTCATTGCGGGTCTGGCATGAGGCATAAGTAAATCGTTTACTTAATCGCTTCAGCCACTGGCAATGGCGCCACAGTCTGAAGGAGATCACTAACTACTTATCGGCTAAGCACTTTTTATGTCATTAAACTACATCGCGAAGCCGTTTTTGTGACGTATATGGTAAAAAAAGTTCTGTTTGATGTAAGTAAGCGACAAAAAAGCCTTTGTGGCTCAGAAAAAATCAGGTAAAGTTCGAGGCGTAGGGTACAGAGGTAAGATGTTCTATCTTTCAGACCTTTTACTTCACGTAATCGGATTTGGCTGAATTTAGCCGCCCCAGTCATTCTGTGACTGGGGCGTTTTTTATTGGGCTTTTTACAGCCTCAACGGACGGAATGTACCGGTCCGGTTTACTCGTCTGCTTCCTGATCGTCGCGTGCGGGCTCAAGGTTGGTGAACCAGCCATCAAGCTTCTGCCGTACTTTATCCACGCCAATCTTCTTCAGCGACGAAAACAGTTCGACCTGCACATCACCCATAAAGGCCAGTGACGCTTCACGCACCATCGTCAGCTGCGCTTTACGCGCGCCCGAGGCAAGCTTATCAGCCTTGGTCAGCAGCAACAGTACCGGGATGCTGCTTTCCACTGCCCACTGAATCATCTGCTGATCCAGATCCTTAAGCGGATGACGGATGTCCATCAACACCACCAGACCCTTCAGCGCCTGTCGTTTTTGCAGATACTCACCTAATGCACGTTGCCATTTCAGCTTCATCTCTTCTGGCACTTCGGCATAGCCGTAACCCGGCAGGTCGACCAGCCGTTTCCCTTCCGAGACTTCAAACAGGTTAATCAACTGGGTGCGGCCCGGCGTTTTACTGGTACGCGCCAGGCTTTTCTGGTTGGTTAAGGTGTTCAGTGCGCTGGACTTGCCGGCGTTGGAGCGGCCAGCAAAGGCGACCTCGATCCCGGTATCAGCGGGAAGATGGCGGATATCCGGCGCGCTCAGGACAAAATGGGTTACGTGATAATTCAGTTCAGACAAAGTGACACTCCAGAAAACGCATTAGGGCAATGGCGCCGATTATACGCGTTATGGCGCGAAAGTGCTCAACCGCTTGGCGGTCGCCTTTTTTGTAAGAGATTTGCCATAGACGTTGCCCGTTATGTCGTTATTTACTTTAATTACTAAAAATAAAAAACATTACTATTCAGTTAATTATGAATATGTAGTGTTTTTTTCCAGCAACTAACCCTGCCGCTTACTTGAGGGTTTTACCAGTTGGTCTACATTAGTGTGCAGTGCACGGCAGCACACATCAGGAAGATGCGTTCAGGGATGTCAGGAAGGCAAAGAGCGATGGAGTGGAAATGGTCAGGGATTGCGGACCGGACAGGGATAAGGAAAAGCTCAGGTGTTGAGCAGGCGCGGGATTGACCGGGATGTTACGAGCCGAAAAGGACTTAAAACATGATTCCTTCGTATGAAGGTATGAAATAAGGCGACAGCTTGAGCTGTCGCCTTTTTTCTTTGGCTACTTTCTGCTAGATTTCGCCGCAATTCTATACTGAATAAAAAAGCCGGGACCGAACACTATGAAGCAACCTGCACGAGCTGCGCACGGCAAACCTGCCGTCAAAGCCAAACGCAAATCGCGTGAAGATATTAATAACGAAGCACGCGATCGTAAACGTGATAAAAAGCATCGCGGCCATGCGTCAGGCAGCCGTGCAAATCCGACAGCGTCGGACAACAACGGTGGCCGCCAGGGCAGCAATGTTAAAGATCCGCGTATCGGTAGCAAAAAACCGGTCGCGCTGATTGCCGATGGCCAGACTGCATCCGCTAAAGTGAAGAAAAGCGTGGCAAAACCCGCGGCTGAGAAAAAAGCACGCCTGACACCGGAAGAAGAGCTGGCGAAGCTGGAAAATGACGAACGTCTGGATGCGCTGCTGGATCGGCTGGAAAATGGCGAAACGCTGTCGGCAGAAGACCAGGGCTGGCTGGACGCAGCACTCGATCGCATCGACGAACTGATGGAGCAGTTAGGCATCGCCATGGATGACGGCGATGACGAGCAGGCGGAAGAAGATATGTACCGTCTGCTGAAAGGTAACTAAGCCAATTTGATCGGCATGCGGTTTCCGCATGCCGCCCCTCTCAGGTAAACGACAATGTTTTGGCCTGGATCAATTTTCGCGCTGCTGACGACATGTTATCTGCTGTGGTTATTGTTTAAACTACGTCGCCTGTCGCGTCTGAAGCAACGTTTACGTCGGGTTTCGTCCCGCTCACCTTTCATCCCTTCTTCATCGCGACCTTCTCTTAGACGACGTCACCGGAAGGAGTGAGCATGCCATCGCTGCAGATTGATTGGGACCAGGCGCTGATTGAGAAATACAATTACGCCGGGCCACGTTATACCTCCTATCCCACTGCGCTGGAGTTCAGCGAGCAGTATGCCGAGCCTGATTTCCTGCGTGCGGTAGCGCGCTATCCAGAACGTCCTCTGTCGCTCTACGTCCATATTCCTTTCTGTCATCGTCTTTGCTACTTCTGTGGCTGCAATAAAATAGTCACGCGCCAGCGTCATAAAGCGGACCGCTACCTGGATGTGCTTGAGCAGGAGATTATTCAGCGGGCACCGCTGTTCCGTCAGCGTCAGGTGCGGCAACTGCACTGGGGCGGCGGCACACCGACCTTTCTCGATAAGGCGCAGATTAGCCGGCTGGTGGCCGTGCTGAAGCAGCATTTTACGGTGGCGGACGATGCCGAAATGTCGATCGAGGTCGATCCACGCGAAATTGAGCTGGATGTTATCGATCATCTGCGCGCGCTGGGGTTCAATCGCCTGAGCATGGGCGTGCAGGACTTTAACAAAGCGGTGCAGCAGCGGGTCAATCGGGTACAGGATGAAGCGGTCATCTTCGGACTGATGGCTCGGGCGCGCGAGCAGGGTTTCAGCTCAACCAGCATCGATCTGATCTACGGTTTACCGCTCCAGACGCCGGACAGCTTCGCCTTCACCCTGGAGCGGGTGCTGGCGCTGAATCCCGATCGGCTAAGCGTATTCAACTACGCGCATCTGCCCGCGCTGTTCGCTGCCCAACGTAAAATCAAAGATGACGAACTGCCGTCGGCACAGCAAAAACTGGATATTCTGCAACAGACCATCGCCACACTGACGCAGCAGGGTTACCAGTTCATTGGCATGGATCATTTTGCGAAGCCGCAGGATGAACTGGCCATTGCCCAGCGCGAAGGAGAGCTGCACCGTAACTTCCAGGGCTACACTACTCAGGGCGACAGCGATTTACTCGGGCTTGGCGTCTCTGCCATTAGCATGATTGGTGACAGCTATGCCCAGAACCAGAAAGTGCTCAATAGCTGGTACAGCAGCGTAGAGCAGCAGGGCAACGGCCTGTGGCGTGGCGTAGCGTTAACCGATGATGACTGTCTGCGTCGTGAGGTGATTAAAACCCTGATCTGCAACTTTTCGCTCGACTTTGCGGCGGTTGAAACCCAGTGGGGTATCCGATTTGCCGACTACTTTGCCGAAGACCTGGCGCTGCTGAAACCGTTAGTGGCGGATGGGCTGGTGGTGCAAGCGGCGACCGGCTTGCAGGTGACGGGGGTGGGACGCTTGCTGATCCGCAATATCTGTATGTGTTTTGATCGCTACCTGCGTCAGAGAGCGCGTCAGCAGCAGTTTTCACGGGTGATCTGAAAACGGGCTGAGATCCCTCAGCCCGTATCAGGATGCTTATTCCATCCCCAGTTCTTTCAGTTTGCGCGTCAGGGTATTACGTCCCCAACCCAGCAACCGGGCAGCTTCCTGCTTATGACCCTGAGTATGGCGCAGGGCGGTTGTGAGCAGCGTGCGCTCCATCTCTGGTTGCGCTTCTGACAACAGATTCTGATGACCGGAACGCAGCGCGCGGTCGGCCCACTGTGCCAGCAGGGTTGCCCAGCTGTCCGGCAGCGACTGCACCGGATTTTCCGGCGTGCTGGACTCAAACAGTTCGGCAGGCAGATCCTGAATCAACACTTCCTGACCCGCCGCCATTACGGTCAGCCAGCGACAGGTATTCTCCAGCTGACGCACGTTACCTGACCAGTGCAGACGGGTGAGCGCGGCTTCGGTTTCCGGATGCAGGATCTTCGCCTCCACCCCTAGCTCACGCGCGGCAACCTGCAGGAAGTAACGCGCCAGCCGCGGAATATCTTCCCGGCGCTCACGCAGTGGCGGCAAATGCACCCGGATCACATTCAGGCGATGAAACAGATCCTCACGGAACTTGCCTTCCTGCACCCGCAGCTCCAGATTCTGGTGGGTTGCGGCGATGATACGCACGTCGACTTTGACCGGCGCATAGCCGCCGACGCGATAAAACTGACCGTCGGCCAGCACGCGTAACAGACGGGTCTGCACATCAAGCGGCATGTCGCCGATCTCATCTAAAAACAGCGTGCCGCCATCTGCCTGCTCAAAGCGGCCCTGGCGAATCTGGTTAGCGCCGGTAAAGGCCCCTTTTTCATGACCGAACAGTTCTGATTCAATCAGGTCTTTCGGTATAGCGGCCATATTCAGCGCGATAAACGGTGCTTTGGTCCGTGGGCTGTGGCGATGCAGCGCGTGCGCCACCAGCTCTTTACCGGTACCGGACTCGCCGTTGATCAGCACGCTAATGGAGGATCGCGACAGGCGGCCAATAATGCGGAACACGTCCTGCATTGCCGGGGCCTCACCAATGATATCGGTGGTCGGTCCGCTGACCGGCTGATTACGCGGCTGTTGCTGCTCCTGATAGTGACTGATGGCACGCTCTACCAGCGCAACCGCCTCATCAATATCAAACGGCTTAGGCAGGTAATCAAACGCCCCTTGCTGGTAGGCGCTGACCGCAGCATCCAGATCGGAGTGGGCCGTCATTATGATGACCGGGAGCATCGGGTGACGCTGTTTAATCTGCTTCAGCAGCGCCAGACCATCCATACCGGGCATGCGGATATCTGATAATAAAACGTCCGGGGTTTTGGTCGAGAGGGCATCCAGCACCTCTTTTGCGCTGTCAAAGGTGGCACAGCTTAAACCGGCTCCAGTGAGCGCGCGTTCAAGCACCCAGCGGATGGAGCTATCGTCATCGACGATCCAGACTATCCCTCGTTGCATAGAAACCTCACTGGCGAATAGGCAGGTAAACCGAAAACTCGGTGTGTCCCGGCCAACTGTTAAATTCTATTTTTCCTGAATGTTGATCAATCAGGCTACGGGCGATGGAGAGGCCTAAACCGGTTCCGCCTTCCCGGCCGCTGACCATCGGATAAAACAGCGTATCCTGCAGCTGGGCGGGAATGCCGGGGCCATCATCTTCAATATCAATCCGCGCCACCAGACGGTAACGCGTGCCGTGCAGCGTGAGCTGGAACGCGGTACGGGTGCGAATAATAATGGTGCCGCCCTCGTCGCCTAACGCCTGCAGCGCATTACGGACGACGTTGAGTAACACCTGTTCAATCTGATCGGGGTCGTGTGGCAGTTCCGGCAGGCTGGGATCGTAATCACGCACCAGAGAGACGTTATCCGGCAGCTCCATCGACACCAGATTCACTACGCGCTCAGCCACCTGATGAATGCTTTGGGTGATGTGCATGCCGGGCTGCTGCGGCCCTAACAGGCGATCGACCAGATTTCTCAACCGGTCCGCCTGTTCAATAATCACTTTGGTATATTCGTTCAGCGACGGATCGGGCAGGGCGCGTGATAACAACTGGGCGGCACCGCGTAATCCACCCAGCGGATTTTTGATTTCATGCGCCAGGCCGCGCACCAAATCGCGCGCGGCTACCTGCTGAGCGTGCTGTAACTGTTCCTGACTGAGACGACGCTGATTATCCATCGGCGCCATTTCCAGCAGAAGTAAGCCATCGGGCAAACGCTGGGCGGTCAGCGACATGATGTGCGCGCGTCCATCGACTACCAGCGTGACTTCACTGTCGGTAAATCCCTGGCCAGCCTCAAGACTCTCGCGCATCACCTCAATATTCAGCGAAAAGTAGCCGGTCAGTTCCGGTAACGGCGTGCCGAACAATTTACGTGAGCTTTGCGCCAGTAATTGCTGCGCCGCCGGATTGGCATAGTGGATAACCAGGTCGTTATCCACCAACAAAATACTGTTGATTAACGCGTTGAGAATCTGCCCTGCATCGGGCAGAGAGCCAGTTGCCATACAGCGTTCCTCTGCACTAAGTTAGTGCATTTTAGTCTTTAAGCCGAAATGAAGGCGAATGAACGGTGAATTCGCGGAGAAAAAAGCCCATCCGAAGATGGGCTGAAAGTTTCCACGGCAACAAAAACGTCTGACCAATTAAACGCTGTAGTAAAGCTCGAACTCTACCGGATGTGGCGTCATGCGGACGCGGTCCAGTTCTGCTTTACGCAATTCGATGTAAGCGTCGATGGTTTCGTCGGTGAACACGCCGCCACGAGTCAGGAACTCGCGGTCTTCGTTCAGGGCGTTCAGCGCTTCTTCCAGCGAGCCAGCAACTTTTGGAATCTCAGCTTCTTCTTCCGGTGGCAGGTCATACAGGTTTTTATCCATCGCATCGCCAGGATGGATCTTGTTGATGATGCCGTCGAGGCCAGCCATCAGCAGCGCTGTGAATGCCAGGTATGGGTTAGCCGCTGGGTCCGGGAAGCGCGCTTCAATACGACGTGCTTTCGGGCTGGCTACAACCGGGATACGGATTGAGGCTGAACGGTTGCGGGCAGAGTACGCCAGCATAACCGGGGCTTCGTAACCAGGGACCAGACGCTTGTAGGAGTTGGTGGTCGGGTTCGCCAGCGCGTTGATCGCTTTCGCGTGCTTGATGATACCGCCGATGTAGAACAGCGCCATTTCAGACAGGCCGCCGTATTTGTCACCGGAGAACAGGTTCTGGCCGCCTTTAGACAGTGACATATGGCAGTGCATACCTGAACCGTTGTCGCCAAACATTGGCTTCGGCATAAAGGTCGCCGTTTTGCCGTAGGCGTGGGCCACGTTGTGCACGACATATTTGTAGATCTGAATTTCGTCGGCTTTTTTGGTCATGGTATTGAAGCGGGTTGCCACTTCGTTCTGACCCGCAGTCGCCACTTCGTGGTGATGCGCTTCAACCACCAGACCCATCTGCTCCATCGTCAGACACATGGCAGAACGGATGTCCTGTGATGAGTCAACCGGTGGCACCGGGAAGTAGCCGCCTTTCAGACCTGGACGGTGACCTTTGTTACCGCCTTCGTACTCTTTGCCGGTGTTCCAGGCCGCTTCGATATCGTCGATAGCAACGTGTGAACCGGAGGTCGATGAACCGAAACGGATATCATCGAACAGGAAGAATTCAGGCTCTGGCCCAAACAGCACGGTGTCAGCGATGCCGGAAGAACGCAGGAAATCTTCAGCGCGCTTGGCAATTGAGCGTGGGTCACGATCGTAGCCCTGCATGGTGCCTGGCTCGAGAATGTCACAACGGATGATCAGCGTAGAATCTTCAAAGAAAGGATCCATGACCGCCGTAGTAGCGTCAGGCATCAGCACCATGTCTGATTCGTTAATGCCTTTCCAGCCACCGATGGAGGAGCCATCGAACATTTTGCCTTCTTCGAAGAAGTCAGCGTTAACCTGGTGAGCAGGGATAGTAACGTGCTGTTCTTTACCTTTGGTATCGGTAAAACGCAGGTCAACAAACTTAACTTCATGCTCGTTCATCATCGAGAGAACGTGTTCAGCGGACATACTCAACTCTCCTGGAAATGGTCATTGTCTACATGGTGAGGGAACGTCGTTGCCGGGAATGCGTTTCTGACTACTGCCATCCCTGACCTGGCTATTCCGGCACGCTCTTCAACCGTCGTCTGACTGGCGTTTGCGCTTAAAAGAGATAAAGCGAATTCTGTGCCAACTTTCTCCGTGTCGGTTAAATCGCCCTGTGGTGCACCTTTTTGTCCTCCGGTCGCTGCACCACGATAGTCTCATTGCACTGTTATGGTGCTTTTGGTCGATCGTTAAGCACTAAAGTGGTGCAACAGCCCAACTTAGTGCATTTTCTGCACCGGGAACAGTGCGAATTTGCGGCAATGCAATAAACTTTCAGTGAAAAGTGTGATCGTGTTCAGTCTTCCGCTTAATCCGTGTACAATAGCGCGCTATTTCTAATGCCTGAGGCAAAGCTGTGATCGAAAATTTGCGTAACATCGCCATCATCGCGCACGTTGACCATGGAAAGACCACCCTGGTTGACAAACTGCTGCAACAATCCGGTACTTTTGATGCCCGTACCGAAGCAACCGAGCGCGTGATGGACTCCAATGATTTGGAGAAAGAGCGTGGGATTACCATCCTCGCAAAAAACACCGCCATTAAGTGGAATGACTACCGTATCAACATCGTTGATACCCCAGGACACGCCGACTTCGGTGGTGAAGTTGAGCGCGTCATGTCCATGGTGGACTCGGTGCTGCTGGTTGTAGATGCGATGGATGGCCCTATGCCGCAAACTCGCTTCGTGACCAAAAAAGCGTTCGCGCATGGTCTGAAGCCGATTGTGGTTATCAATAAAGTTGACCGGCCTGGCGCGCGTCCGGATTGGGTTGTTGATCAGGTATTCGACCTGTTCGTTAACCTCGACGCGACTGACGAGCAGCTCGACTTCCCTATCATTTTCGCCTCGGCGCTGAATGGTATTGCAGGTCTGGAGCACACCGATATGGCGGACGATATGACTCCGCTGTATCAGGCGATTGTTGACCACGTTTCTCCACCACAGGTTGAAGCTGAAGCGCCACTGCAGATGCAAATCTCGCAGCTGGACTACAACAACTACCTGGGTGTTATCGGTATCGGCCGCATCAAGCGCGGTAAAGTGAAGCCTAACCAGCAAGTCACCATTATCGATAGCGAAGGTAAAACCCGTAACGGTAAAGTCGGTAAAGTGCTGACTCACCTGGGTCTGGAGCGTATCGACAGCGACCTGGCTGAAGCGGGCGACATCATCGCCATCACCGGTCTGGGCGAGCTGAATATCTCTGACACCATTTGCGATCCACAAAATGTTCAGGCGCTGCCAGCGCTGAGCGTGGATGAGCCAACGGTAACCATGTTCTTTAACGTCAACACCTCACCGTTCTGCGGTAAAGAAGGTAAGTACGTGACTTCACGTCAGATCCTTGAGCGTCTGAACAAAGAACTGGTACACAACGTGGCGCTGCGTGTTGAAGAAACCGAAGATGCTGACGCGTTCCGCGTATCAGGTCGTGGTGAGCTGCACCTGTCTGTTCTGATCGAAAACATGCGTCGTGAAGGTTTCGAACTGGCGGTATCCCGTCCGAAAGTTATCTTCCGCGAAATCGATGGCCGTAAACAAGAGCCATTCGAGAACGTAACGCTGGATATCGAAGAGAACAACCAGGGTTCAGTCATGCAAGCCATGGGTGAGCGTAAGGGCGATCTGAAAAACATGGATCCGGATGGCAAAGGCCGCGTACGTCTCGACTACGTGATCCCAAGCCGTGGCCTGATCGGCTTCCGTAACGAATTCATGACCATGACCTCAGGTACCGGTCTGCTGTACTCCACCTTTAGCCACTACGACGATATTCGTCCGGGCGAAGTGGGCCAGCGTCAGAACGGCGTACTGATCTCTAACGGTCAGGGTAAAGCCGTTGCGTTCGCGCTGTTCGGCCTGCAGGACCGCGGTAAGCTGTTCCTGGGTCACGGTGCAGAAGTGTATGAAGGCCAGATCATCGGTATTCACAGCCGTTCTAACGACCTGACAGTTAACTGTCTGACCGGTAAGAAGCTGACCAACATGCGTGCTTCTGGTACGGATGAAGCGACCACTCTGGTGCCGCCAATCAAGATGACGCTGGAGCAGGCGATCGAGTTCATCGATGATGACGAACTGGTAGAAGTTACGCCACAGTCCGTGCGTATCCGTAAACGTCACCTGACTGAAAACGACCGTAAACGTGCTTCACGTGGTCCTAAAGACGCATAATCTGCGCCTTTAATTGATGAAAAGCCCCGTTATCGGGGCTTTTTTTTGCCTGCTATTCCTGTCTGTTGCTACCAGGCCAGCGATAAGTGGTGTTGCCTGACAGGCGCATCACGCGCCGGTCAGCGTTTGCATTTTTCTCTCTGAGGTTAGCTGTTCAGCCTGCACTTTTGCCGCTAGAGTGAATACTCCAGGGAACCGAAGGAGGCGCACCATGTTGTACATTTTTGATTTGGGCAATGTGATCATTGATATCGATTTTAACCGCGTGTTAGGTGTCTGGAGTGACCTTAGCCGCGTGCCGCTGGCGTCACTGCAAAGTCATTTCGAGATGGATGAGGCCTTTGAACAGCATGAACGGGGTGAAATCAGCGATGAGGATTTCGCGTTAGCGCTGTGTGAAAAGCTGGAGATAGCCCTGAGCTACGAGCAGTTCACCGCCGGCTGGCAGGCGGTGTTTGTCGACGTGCGGCCTGAAACGCTGGCGCTGATGAACCGGTTGCGGCTGGAGGGGCATCGGGTAGTAATCCTCTCCAATACCAACAAGCTGCATTGCGCCTTCTGGCCGACTCAGTACCCGGACGTACAGCAAGCGGCCGATGCGCTCTATCTGTCGCAGGAGCTGGGAATGCGTAAGCCCGAAGCGCGGATCTATCAGCACGTGCTGGAAGCGGAAGGCGTCAGCGCCGACCAGGCGGTATTCTTTGACGATAACCAGCAGAATATTGACGCGGCGCGGGCGCTGGGGATTAAAAGCGTGCTGGTTACTGACAGCAAAACGGTGCCTGACTGGTTCGCAGGTCAGCCTTAACCCATGACGTCACGTAAATTTCGTCCCGGGCTACATGCGTTCTGGCTGTGGCTCAAACTGCTGTGGAAACGGGTTGATGAGGATGGCATGACGACCCAGGCCGGGAATCTGGCCTTCGTCTCATTACTGGCGCTGGTGCCGCTGATTGCGGTGGTCTTCGCCCTGTTTGCGGCGTTTCCGGTGTTCTCCGATATCAGCGTGCAGTTAAAGCACTTCATCTTTACTAACCTGATGCCGGCTGCGGGTAACACGCTGCAGCGCTACCTTGAACAGTTTGTGGCTAACGTCAATCGGATGACGGCGGTCGGCGCGGTCGGCCTGATCGTCACGGCTCTGCTGCTGATGCATTCGGTCGATACCGCACTCAATACCATCTGGCGCAGCGATAAGAAGCGGCCGATGGTCTACTCTTTTGCAGTTTACTGGATGATCCTGACGCTCGGCCCGCTGCTGGCGGGCGCCAGTCTGGCCATCAGTTCCTATCTGCTGTCACTGCGCTGGATAAACGCCACCGGCGTGACCAGCCTGGTCGATCAGGTACTGCGCATCTTCCCGTTACTGCTCTCCTGGTTCGCCTTCTGGCTGCTCTACAGTATCGTTCCTACCCAACGGGTGCCGCCGCGCGATGCGTTGATTGGCGCGCTGGTGGCGGGCGCGCTGTTTGAGCTGGGTAAAAAGGCTTTCGCGCTCTATGTTACTATGTTCCCCTCTTATCAGCTGATCTACGGCGTACTGGCCGTGATCCCGATTCTGTTCCTCTGGGTCTACTGGACCTGGTGTATTGTGTTGTTAGGTGCGGAAATTACTGTCGCATTAGCCGACTATCGTCAGTTAAAACAACAGCACAGAGAAAAAGAACGCGAGGAAACATGATTGCATTGATTCAACGCGTGCAGCGCGCCAGCGTCAGCGTCGATCACGTGGTGACAGGTGAAATCGGTGCCGGATTACTGGTGTTACTGGGCGTGGAAAAAGGCGATGACGCACAGCGTGCGGAACGTCTCGCAGAACGCGTACTGGGTTATCGCATCTTCAGTGATGAGCAGGGCAAAATGAACCTGAGCGTCAAACAGGCAGGCGGCAGCGTGCTGGTGGTTTCGCAGTTTACCCTGGCGGCGGATACGCAAAAGGGGATGCGTCCCTCGTTTTCCGGCGGCGCGGAACCGGCGGAAGCTGAACGCCTGTATGAGTATTTCAGCGACTGCTGTCGTCGGCAGGGTATCACCACTGAAAATGGCCGCTTTGCTGCGGATATGCAGGTCGCGCTGGTGAATGATGGTCCTGTAACGTTTTGGTTGCAGGTGTGAGATCGTCAGCCGAGCGGCAAGGGATGAGCCACGCAAGCTCCGAACGAGAGAAACATTTTATGTATCATCTTCGCGTGCCCCAGACGGCGGAAGAGCTGGATATCTATTACCAGTTCCGCTGGGAAATGTTACGAAAACCGCTGCGTCAGCCGCAGGGTTCCGAGCGGGATGCCTGGGATGCCTTAGCCCATCATCAGATGGTGGTGGATGAACAGGGGCAGCCGGTCGCGGTAGGACGTCTGTATATCAATGCCGACAATGAAGCGGCGATTCGCTTTATGGCGGTCCATCCCTCGGTACAGGGCAAAGGCCTGGGAACGCTGGTGGCGATGACGCTGGAGTCGGTGGCGCGTCAGGAAGGGGCTAAGCGCGTTACCTGTAGCGCGCGTGAAGACGCCGTCGCCTTTTTCGCCAAGCTGGGCTACGTCAACCAGGGTGAGATTACCGCTCCACAGACCACGCCGGTACGCCATTTTCTGATGATCAAGCCGGTGGTGACGCTGGACGATATTCTGCATCGCGCCGACTGGTGCGGTCAGCTGCAGCAGGCCTGGTATGCGCATATCCCGCTAAGCGAAAAAATGGGGGTGCGCATTCTGCAGTATACCGGCCAGAAATTTATTACCACCATGCCGGAAGCGGGCAACCAGAATCCGCATCAGACGCTGTTCGCGGGCAGCCTGTTCTCTCTGGCGACGCTCACCGGTTGGGGATTAATCTGGCTGTTGCTGCGTGAACGTCATCTTGGTGGCACCATCATTCTGGCGGATGCGCATATTCGTTACAGCCAGCCGATCAGCGGTCGTCCGGGCGCCATCGCCGATCTCGGCTCGTTAAGCGGCGATCTCGATCGTCTGGCGCGAGGCCGTAAAGCGCGTGTGCAGCTTGAAGTGGAGCTGTTCGGGGATGAAGAGCGCGGGGCGGTGTTTGAAGGGGTTTACATCGTGCTGCCGGCCGATCCTGACGGACCGCTGGAAGAGGGCGGTTCCGGCGCGCGGATTAACTGATGAACAGGGCCGGTAAAACCGGCCCTGTTTTGTTATCGCACCTGACCAGCCTGCAGGGTCTGCTGTAACTGCTGGCTGTCGGTGGTCACCGACAAACTGCCATTGGTGGTCGGCCGCAGCGGCTGACCGGCTTTTAACGCGGCATTCAGCTGCAACTGCAGGTTGCTGTCACCGGTTAACGGCAGCGCCGGCCATCCCCAGTTCTGCAACACATTCACCGGCACGGCACGGCCCGTCAGCTGTAACGCCAGCGGACGATCGGGTTGCTGGCTAACCGTTGCATGCCCTTCCAGCAATCCTTTATCGCTGAAAGCACTTAGCTCAGTCACCTGAATCTGCTGCGGGTCAGCACTCAGCGTAATCGAAGGATGACGCAGATCGGTGCGATTAAAGGTCGATTCCGCCGCATTCAGGCTCAGTTTACCGGACCAGATGCCCCACTGATGCTGACGAGCCAGCAACAGGTTCTCGCCGCTGCCATCCAGCGACGTCAGCTGGAAAGGAAACGCCGGGTTAATATCGATAATCAGATTACGGTTTGAGGTGAAACGCGTCACCAGCACGCTGTCGAGCCAGTCAGGCAGGGGTGCCTGCCAGCGATCGCGCCAGTCCTGCGGCAGGGTATACTCCAGCCCGGCGACGGCAAGGGTCTTCAGCGTCAGGCGTTTATCGGCGCGCGACCAGTCACCCTCTGCCCGGATCACACCGTTGACCCAGCGTGAACTGAACTGTGTCAGCGCAATACCCTGCGGAGAAAAGTCCAGATTGACGATCGGATCGTTAAGCTCCAGCCCGCCGTTAATAAAGTTGCTGGCATTCAGCGCCAGCGAACCGTCATTGCTCTGCCAGTCATTGCCCTGCCAGTTAAGATTGCGCAGGGTCAGATCAAGATCGGTCACCGCCCAGTCAGGCCCCTGCAGACGCGCATCGGTAACATCCAGCCGGGTAATCGCAATCGACGGTACCGCGTCTGCATTACGCAGAAACTCTTTCAGGCTGCTGGCGGTCTGCAGGCGAATATCATTCAGCCGCAGCTGGTTAATTTTCCAGTTGCCCTGCGCGTCACGCTCGCCGTTGCCGGTCATCGAGCCTCGCGCCAGGTCGGCACCGACATTGTTGAACACCATCCGGCCCTGCGAGACGCTTCCCTGAATCAGCACATTTTCGCCGGGCACCTTATTCAGCGTCATGCTGCCTGCACTCATCTGGAAGCGGGCATCACGGCCCAGCATATCGCTGGCGGTGGGTTTCCACGGCAGAATACCGCCGTTCACCTGCTGTGCGAACAGCGGCAGCGCACTGTTGGGGCTGTCGATACGCATGTTGTTGAGTTGCAGGCGCTGAGCCTGAATCGGCAACGCGCTTGTGGGCGTCAGGTTGGCCAGATTAACTTCGCCGTCACGCAGTTCGATGCTGCTGAAGTGCAGCGGATCGCTGAACTGCACCAGTGCCAGGCCCAGATCAACGCGTTTTGCCACCAGAACTGCAGGCTGACCATCGTGACCAAAGCTGAAGTCATCCAGAATGACGTGAGAGGGTGAGGAGAAGTTGTGCTCAATTTTACTCAGGGAGAGATGCCACTCCGTTTTGTCGCTCACCCATCGGCTAAACCAGCCTGCACCCCACTGTGTTTGCAGCAGCACATAGATCACCACCAGGATGAACAGCAGCAGCAAAAGTAAGGTGAGGAAAAACTTTCCAAGAAATTTCATAGCATCCTTCCCGAGTTAAATCCGGTGAGAGGTTGTTATGCCTGAATTACCGTTACAGCTCAACAGCCTGGATGTAAATCCGACTAAATAGCAGACGGGCCGAAGCCCGTCGTGAGCCTTACTTCTCTTGCGGAAAAATCAGGTTAAGCACGATAGCGGTAATCCCACCCGCCGCAATGCCGGAAGAGAGCAGGGTTTTCAACCACTCAGGCGCAAATTGCAGGATCAGCGGCTGCTGCGATACGCCCAGTCCTACCGCCAGCGACAGCGCGATAATCATAATTGCGCGACGGTTGAGCGGCTCGCGTGACACGATGCGCACGCCGGAGGCGGCGATGGTACCAAACATCACAATGGTGGCACCGCCCAGCACCGGCTCAGGAATATGCTGCACCAGTCCACTGACCGCCGGGAACAGGCCCAGCACAATCAGCATCAGCGCCACCACAAAGCCGACGTAGCGGCTGGCGACGCCGGTTAACTGGATGACGCCGTTGTTCTGGCCGAAGCAGGAGTTGGGGAAGGTGTTGAACAGCGCTGACACGCAGGAATTAAGGCCGTTAGCCAGCACGCCGCCCTTCAGACGCTTCATGTAGAGCGGACCGCTCACCGGCTGCTCGGAGACATCCGACGTCGCGGTGATGTCGCCAATGGTCTCCAGCGAGGTCACCATAAACACCAGCATCAGCGGAATCAGCAGGTTCCAGTCGAAGCCCAGCCCGTAATAGAGCGGCGTCGGCACCGCAATCAGCGGTTGATCGGCTGGCGTGCTGGCGGCGGGCAACATATTCAGCGCCCAGGCCAGCAAATAGCCGACCGCCATCGCGATTACCAGTGAGGCGACGCGCAGATAGGGATTTTTCTGGCGATTCAGCAGCACGATCACCAGCAGCACCGCACCTGCCAGCAGCAGATTTTTCGGGGCACCAAAACTGTGGTCGGCGATGGCGCTAAAGCCGCCGGCAATCGACGTCCGTCCGACCTGAATCAGCGACAGACCAATAATCATCACCACGATCCCGGAGACCAGCGGCGTAATAATCCGGCGCGCCAGATGCAGAACGCGTGACAGCACCATCTCAGTACAGGAGGCGACCATCAGCGTGCCAAACAGCGCCGCCATCATGGCAGGCACATCAGCACCGCCATTTTTCAGCGCCATCCCGCCCATAATCAGCGGCGTGACGAAGTTAAAGCTGGTGCCCTGAATCGATAACAGGCCTGAACCCACTGGTCCCCAGGTTTTGATTTGCAGCAGCGACGCCACGCCCGACGCGAACAGCGACATGCTGATGATGTGCTGGGTATCCTGGGCGGGCAAGCCCAGAGCCTGACAAATCAGCAGGGCAGGAGTGATCACGGCAACAAACATGGCTAACAGATGCTGACCGGCGGCGAACAGCGTTTGCGGCAGCGGTGGGCGATCTTCAAGACGATAGATCAGTTCACTGTGATGGGTAGAGGGTTGATCTGGCTGCGGATTGGTGGACATCTTCTACTGTTCCCGAAAAATAGTGTGGCGATTGTAATCATCCGCCGGCTAAAAGCAATCGTTTGCCCGGCGAGGATAAAAAACGCCGATCAGACGTTGGTGTAACGGGTGTTCTCCGGCAGCCAGCGTTCAATCAGGGCGCTGGCCTGTTCCGGATAGTGCTGGTGGATATGTCGCGCCACGCGCTGGACTTCAGGCACCATCGCCTGGTCACGCAGTAAATCCGCCACTTTGAACTCGGCGTTGCCGGTCTGGCGGGTGCCCAGCAGCTCGCCAGGCCCGCGAATCTCCAGGTCAAACTGCGCAATCACGAAGCCGTCATTGCTGTCACGTAACACCTGCAATCGCTTCTGGGCGGTTTTGCTCAGCGGGGCTTTATAGAGCAACACGCAATGCGAGGCAACCGCGCCACGGCCGACCCGTCCGCGCAGCTGATGCAGCTGCGCCAGGCCTAACCGCTCCGGGTTCTCGATAATCATCAGGCTGGCATTGGGCACGTCTACGCCCACTTCGATCACCGTGGTCGCGACCAGCAGTTGCAGCTGATTGGCTTTAAACGCCTGCATCACCGCCTGCTTTTCAGCCGGTTTCATCCGGCCGTGTACCAGACCGATATTGAGGTCGGGCAGTGCGGTTTTGAGGGCTTCCCAGCTGGCTTCCGCCGCCTGCGCTTCCAGCAGGTCCGACTCTTCAATCAGCGTACAGACCCAGTACGCCTGACGGCCTTCGCGACAGGCATGCTCGACCCGCGCAATGATCTCATCGCGGCGGGTATCGGGAATGGCGACCGTGGTAACCGGTGTGCGTCCCGGCGGCAGCTCATCAATCGTCGAGGTATCGAGATCGGCATAGGCGGTCATCGCCAGGGTGCGGGGGATCGGTGTTGCCGTCATGATCAACTGATGCGGATGGAAGCCCTGTTCCTCGCCCTTTTCCCACAGCGCCAGGCGTTGATGGACGCCAAAACGGTGCTGCTCGTCGATAATCACCAGCGCCAGACCGTTAAATTGCACCTGCTCCTGGAACAGCGCATGGGTGCCGACCACCATGGCAACCTGTCCGCTGGCAATGGCATCCTGCTGAGCCTGACGTGCTTTTCCTTTCTGTTTTCCAGCCAGCCAGCCGACTTCAATCCCCAGCGGCGCAAACCACTGGCGGAAGTTGCTGGCGTGCTGTTCAGCCAGCAGTTCAGTCGGGGCCATCAGGGCGACCTGTTTACCGTGCGCAATCACGTTCAGCGCTGATAATGCCGCCACCAGCGTTTTACCGGAGCCGACATCGCCCTGCACCAGCCGCATCATCGGGAAGTCATTGGCCAGGTCATGCTCGATCTCTGCCACCACCCGCTTTTGCGCGCCGGTGGGCGAGAACGGCAGCGCGGCCAGCAAGCGATCGCTCAGATCATGGCGCGCCGGCATCGGCAAGGCGTAATAGCGCTGCGCACCGGCGCGTACCGCCAGCATGCTGAGGTTATGCGCCAGCAGCTCTTCCAGAATCAGACGCCGCTGTGCCGGATGGCGACCGCTCTCCAGTTCGCTCAGTTTGAGATCGGGGGGCGGACGATGCAGCGTGCGTAGCGCATCGGGCAGGCTGATTAAGCCGCCGCTCAGCTCCTGAGGCAGCAGCTCGGCAATCGGGCAACTCTCCAGCAGCGTCAGCGCCTGATCGGTGAGATTACGCAGCGTAGCCTGTCGGATGCCTTCAGTGGTGGGGTAGACCGGCGTCAGCGTCTCCTCCAGCGCCACATTGCTGTGTTCGCCCTGGATACGGTACTCAGGATGGATAATCTCGGCACCGCGCTGGCCGCGTTTGATCTCACCGTAGGCGGTAACGCGACGTCCCGGTGCCAGGCTGTTTTTCATGCCGGCATTGAAGTTAAAGAAGCGCAGAGTCAGCACGCCGCTGCCATCGCTGATCTGACACACCATCATCCGGCGGCGGCCAAAAGTAATGTCGGAATGCAGCACTTCGCCTTCTACTGTGGCCCAGATACCGGGCAGCAGATCATCAATGGCGTAGAGTTGGGTACGATCTTCGTAACGCAGCGGGAGATGGAGCAGCAGATCCTGAATGGTGTGCAGGCCAATTTTGGCCAGCTTTGCTGCCTGGCTGGCACCGACGCCGGTCAGGGTACTGAGCGGAATGGCATCCAGCAGGCGGCCTTTCATCTTTTACTTTTACCGGTTGATTGCATAGTGGCCCACCAGCTGGCGTCAGCCTCAATGTCACCTTCGGCGTTGATGCGCGGATAAGGCAAGCCTTTCTGCCGGGCGACGCGCGCCAGCACCGGAAAACCGCCTTCGAACAGCAGACGCTGCTGCTCATCCTCATCCAGCAGGCTGTAATCACGCTGGTAAAGGCCGGCGTTCTGCCGTTGGCGCTGGGCTTCATACAGGATCAGGGCGGAGGCCACCGAGACGTTCAGCGACTGCACCATACCGACCATCGGAATAATAATCTGCTGATCGGCCAGCGCCAGGGCTTCATCGGTAATGCCGGTTTTTTCCTGACCCATCAGGATGCAGGTGGGGCGGGTATAATCAATCTCGCGGAAGTCGACGGCGTCGGCTGACAGATGCGTGGCTAAAACCTGCATCTTCTGCTGTTTAAGCTGTGCTACGGCGTCGCCAATCGTGCGATGCGTCACCACCTTTACCCAGCTGTTGCTGCCGGCAGAGGCGGACGCCTGGGTGCGCATCCGCTGGCTCGGCCAGACCGCATGCACTTCATGAATACCCACCGCATCGGCGGTGCGGATCACTGCGGAGACGTTATGTGGTTTATGCACCTGCTCCATGCAGACCGTGAGATCGTGCTGGCGCAGCGCCAGCATCGCCTGAATTCGGGCAAAACGTTGATCGTTCATGCACTAATTACGGTTACGGTGAACTTTGATCACATCCGGCATCACGCGAATTTTACGCATGATATTGGCCAGATGGACGCGATCGCGGGCGGTCAGACGGATAAAGGCGCTGTAAACCCGGCCATCGCGCTCTTCGGTGTTCAGGCTCTGAATGTTAGAACCGGCAGTGTTAATCGCCGCCGTCAGGTTGGCCAGCGCGCCCTGATGGTTAAACATATCGACCTTAATTTCGGCCACAAACTCCTGCTCAGTCACTTTGTCCCATTCAACCGGCATGAATTTTTCCGGCTCTTTCTGGTAACCGCGAATATTTCGACAGGATTCGTGATGCACCACCAGGCCTTTGCCGGGACTGACGTGCGCAACAATCGGATCGCCGGGAATCGGTCGGCAGCATTTGGCGAAGGTGATCAGCACGCCATCAGCGCCTTTGATCGGCAGCTTGCCGCGTTTGCTGTTGCTAATCGCTTTGCTGTCAGCCTGCAGCAGATTTTTCGCCACCACCACGCTCATCGCATTGCCAAGACCAATCTCCGCCAGCAGATCATCCAGCGAGGTCAGCTTCATGCGATCCAGCTCCTGCCTGATATTCTCAGGTGGGATTTCCGCCAGTTTACGACTACCGCCCAGCGCATGGCTCAGCAGGCGACGGCCCAGATTGACCGAGTCTTCGCGTTTGAGGTTTTTCAGTAACTGACGGATTTTGGCGCGGGCTTTGGAGCTGACGACAAAGTTAAGCCAGGCGGCGTTAGGTCGGGCGCCCGGTGCGGTGATGATCTCAATCGTCTGGCCGCTGGCCAGTGACTGCGACAGCGGATAAGGCTGGCGATCGACACGAGCGCCAACGCAGGCATGGCCAATATCCGTGTGCACCGCATAGGCGAAATCCACCGGCGTGGCGCCTGTCGGCAGCTCAACGATGCGCCCTTCAGGCGTGAAGACGTAGATCTCATCAGGGAAGAGATCGGACTTCACGCTTTCAATAAATTCAAATGAACTGCCGGCGCTCTGTTGCAACTCCAGCAGGCTTTGCAGCCAGCGCTGAGCACGAATCTGTGCCGTGGTGCCACTTTCGCCCGCCTGTTTGTAAGCCCAGTGCGCAGCGACCCCCATTTCCGCCATCTGATCCATATCCTCGGTGCGAATCTGCACTTCAACCGGCACACCATGTGGACCGATCATTGAGGTATGGAGCGATTGATAGCCGTTCGCTTTGGGGATGGCGATGTAATCTTTGACCCGGCCCGGACGCGGCTTATATAAGCTGTGCATCTGGCCCAGAACGCGATAGCAGGTATCCAGATCTTTCACGATAACGCGAAAGGCATAGATATCCATGATCGAGTGAAAACGCTGCTCTTTCAGCGTCATTTTGCGGTAGATCGAGTAAAGATGCTTTTCACGACCGCTGACGCGGCAGGGAATGCCCGCTTCCTGCAGACGGCCATCGATCTCAGAAAGAATCTTCTGGATCATCTCTTTACGGTTACCGCGTGCCGCCTTCACCACCTCTTTGATCACCCGATAACGGTTCGGATAAAGAGCTTCGAAACCGAGTTCTTCGAGTTCTGTTTTGAGGTGATGAATACCCAGACGATGCGCCAGAGGACTGTAAATTTCCAGCGTTTCCAGCGCGATACGGCGACGTTTATCCGGGCGTAATGCGCCGAGGGTGCGCATATTGTGAGTGCGGTCAGCCAGCTTGATGAGAATGACGCGGATATCCTGCACCATCGCCATAATCATCTTGCGGAAGTTCTCTGCCTGAGCCTCTTTCTTGTCGCGAAATTTCAGCTTATCCAGCTTAGAAACACCTTCGACCAGCTCCGCGACGCTCTTACCGAAGAGTTGTTCCATATCCTGGTAAGTGGCGGGCGTATCTTCGATTACGTCATGCAGCAGCGCGGCCATCAATGTTTCATGGTCGAGCTTCATTTCCGCCAGAATACAGGCCACGGCAACCGGATGGGTGATATAAGGCTCACCGCTGGAGCGTGTCTGTCCCTCGTGGGCATCACGTGCGACAAGGTAAGCTTGCTGGAGGCGCTTGATATGCTCCTCTGGCAAGTATTTTTCAATCAGTTGATTGAGGCTTTCAAACAGATACAAGGGTGACCTGCAGGTGGCTGTTAACGACGACCTTCAGCGATAGCGGTAACGGCCTGTAATTCAGCGGCTTCCTGCTCTTGCTGTTCCTGACGATCACGCACATCTAAAATCTGATTGGTGACCAAACCTTCTTCGATTTCGCGCAGGGCGATAACGGTAGGTTTATCGTTCTCTTCGGGAACCAGCGGATCTTTGCCGCCTACCTGCATCTGACGTGCACGACGTGCAGCGACCAACACCAGGTCAAAACGATTACCAACTTTTTCTACTGCGTCCTGAACGGTTACGCGTGCCATAGGTGTGCTACTCCACAGATGAAGAAATGACTGGGCATCATACTGAAACTGAATTCAGACTGCCAACAGTTTGCTGATTAAAGCATCATGACGCGCCTTCTGACGCGCCATACGCAGACGTTCTGCGCGAATAATGGTTTTCAGATCGGACAGCGCCAGATCAAAATCATCATTCACAATTAAATAATCATATTCGGCATAGTGACTCATTTCCGCCACGGCCTGTGCCATGCGGCGGGTGATCACCTCTTCGCTATCCTGGCCACGGCCGCGCAGACGGCGATCGAGCTCTTCTTTCGAAGGCGGCAGGACAAAAATACTCCGGGCGCTGGGCATTTTGGCGCGAATCTGCTGCGCGCCCTGCCAGTCGATGTCGAGAAATACGTCAACACCGGTCGAAAGGACCTGCTCAATAGCCTGGCGTGAGGTGCCGTAATAATTGTCGAAAACTTTAGCATGTTCGAGGAAAGCGTCTTCCGCAATCATCTTCTCAAATTCATGTTTTTCAACAAAAAAATAGTGTTCGCCATGGGTTTCACCCGGCCGCATGCCGCGGGTGGTGTGCGAAACAGACACCTGCGTATCATACAACGGCTGGGTCTTTAACAGAGCCTGAATCAGGCTGGATTTACCTGCGCCGCTGGGAGCAGAAACAATATAGAGCGTGCCTTGAGCCATGGTTTTCTTGAATTGATTAAAAGCGGAGTCGATTTCCTGCACAGTATACACAGCTTCCCGGCGCCACGCAGCGTTTGCGCAGCGGCAACGGCTAAACTTTTGCGCGTTGCTGCGCAAATCAGTGTCGACTGAACGTAATGAGTGACGGATTACGCGGCGATCTGTTCCGGATTGGATCACTGTCTCTGGCTGACGCTTACGTCTCTGTGTTGAATGACGCAAAACGTCAGGAGACACATTATGAAAGGATTTGGCGGGTTGCTGGTTGCTCTTTTGATTGCGGTGATGCCCGCTTACAGCGCGATGTGTCCCGCCTGGACGCCGGCGCGTGCAGCGACTGAAATCGGCCAGCTGCAGCAGCAACTTCAGCACTGGGATCAGGCTTATTATGGGCAGGGCCTTAGCGCGGTCAGCGATACGGATTACGATAATCTGCAGTCGCGCCTCAACCAGTGGCTGCACTGCTTCCGCTCTCCCCAGGCAGGTTACGCGGCGCAGCTGCCTGATAACGGTGAGCATCTGCATCCTGTAGCCCATACGGGGGTAAAAAAGCTGCCTGACAAACTGGCGGTGGCCTACTGGATGCAGGATCGCCACGATTTGTGGGTCCAGCCCAAAGTGGATGGGCTGGCGGTTTCACTGGTCTATCGCGATGGCCGTCTGGTTTCACTGTTGAGTCGTGGCGATGGGTTGCGCGGTGAGGAGTGGCTGAATAAAGCCGCCCTGATTCCTGCCATTCCCCAACGAATAAATAGCGATCGCGCGGAGATTGTTTTGCAGGGAGAACTGTTCCTGACGATGACCGATCACCATCAGGCGGAGGACGGCGGTAAAAACGCTCGCTCAAAGGTCGCCGGTGCCATGATGAGTAAACAGCCTGTTCCGCTGTTATCGCGCCTGAATATTTTTATCTGGGCATGGCCGGACGGCCCGGCGCAGATGCGCGATCGGCTGGCACAGCTGAGTCAGTGGGACTGGGCATGGCCGCGCAGTGGAGTCAGCCGGTCAGGGATGAAGAACAGGTCGCGAGCTGGCGTGAGCGCTGGTTTCATGACGGGCTGCCGTTTGTCACGGACGGCGTGGTGATTCATCAGACGTCACGGCCTGCCGGCAAAAACTGGCGACCCGGAGAGGGAGAATGGGCGGTTGCCTGGAAATACCAGCCGCCTGAGATCGCTACCGAAGTGCTATCGGTCGATTTTCCGATTGGCCGCACCGGGAAAATTGCGGTGGTACTGAATCTGCAGCCCGTTCAGCTGGATGATAAAACGGTCAGGCGGGTGAATATTGGCTCGCTGCGTCGCTGGCGGGAAAGCGACGTTATTCCAGGCGATCAGGTGATTGTGAGCCTGGCCGGCCAGGGGGTACCCCGGCTGGATCGCGTTATCTGGCGGGTAGTGGAGCGTCAGTACCCGCAGCCACCCGACGAAACGCGTTATTCCCCGCTGAGCTGTTATCGCTTTAGCGCCGCCTGTCAGAAGCAGATGCTGGCGAAACTGCATTGGCTGAGTCGAAAGTCGGTGCTGAATATTGCGGATGTGCAGCGCAATACCTGGCTGAAGTTGCTGGAAAGCGGCAGCATGCCGCATCTGTTTTCCTGGCTCACCTTAACGCCTGAACAGATCGCTATGGCGGCAGGCATCTCTTCCGTGCGTGCCGGACAACTCTGGCACCGTTTCAATCTGACCCGCCAGCAACCGCTGCGAAGCTGGATTAGCGCACTGGGCGTTTCACTGCCCCGCAAAGCCGCGGATGCGCTGCCCGATCAATACTGGGACGACCTGATACAACGGGATGCGGCGGCATGGCAAACTTTACCGGGCGTCGGCGCTGCGCTGGCTCAGCGCCTTGTCGACCAGTTTCACCATGCTGAGCTGCAATCACTGATCGCCTTTTTGCAGCAGCAGGGCATTCCTGCTGCCTCAGTGTTCCGGGTGGGGATAGTTGAAAATCGGCAGGCCGAGGCGGAAACGCAGCGCCAGTAAACGGGCAAAAAAACCGAACAGTAGCGTAATGATGATCACCGCTTCGTGCGCCAGCGTGGTTTTCAGCAGCAGGATGTACATCCAGCCTGAAACGAAGGCGATACCCGCATAAAGCTCTTTCTGAAACACCAGGGGAATGCGGTTGCAGAACATATCGCGCAGAACGCCGCCGAATACGCCGGTAATTACGGCACTGATGGCGGCAATAATCATTGCATGACCGGAATCCAGCGCAACCTGAGCGCCAATAATAGAGAAAACCACCAGGCCAAGCGCATCCAGTACCAGGAACACTTTGCGCAGATGCGTCATTAACGGCGCAGTAAAGGTAGTGATCACCGCAGCAGCGGCAACAATCATGATGTATTCGGGATGTTTAACCCAGCCCAGCGGATAGTGACCGAGCAGAATATCGCGAACTGAACCGCCGCCAATCGCGGTGACTGAGGCGATGATGATGACGCCGAACAGATCCATCTTACGGCGGCCAGCAGCCAGCGCACCGGTCATGGCCTCGGCGGTGATGCCGATGATGTAGAGAACAGTCAGTAACATAGCAGGCTCCAGTTAGACGGCGGCTAGGCTAAGGGATAGCGTAATAAACGGCGACTGAGATTTTATGGTGTCAGGCAGTTGGGATTAGCTGAGTTTATGTCTGCGTCATTTAAAATCAGTTATATCAGCTAAGTGGCTGGAGGCGTGTCCCGAGATGGATAAGAAAAATTCATCAGCCCTAATCCACCGAGCGAGATGTTATCTCTGCGGTTCACTGAACCTGGCGTAGCAGGCTGTACGACAGAGGTCTCTGTCATCCTGCTTCAATCTGAAATAGCGGTGAAGAGCGGACGCTGCGTTCTGGCGCATATCGGTACGCTGACTGCGATGAGTACGGTTGAGAACGGGAAGGGCGTGCCTGAATGGTAAAGCGGGAATCCGATACGACGGCATGAGCCTGGTTTATTAATGCCCGACAGCGGGTGCAGGGATTTTATAACGTCATCCGTGGGTCTGCAGGTCAGCGAGAACGATTATTCTTAGCCGCGGAATAATACCGTACATTAAAAAAAGAAAAAGCGTGCTGGTTCACAGCACGCCAACGCATCCCTGAGGATGCTCAGAGCCCACCATACAGACTTGCTTTATTATTTGTTTCTTGCACGAATCTGAGAGAATTTTTTCAGGCTAAAACGGTATTCCGGTTGGAACCATGAACGACCATAGTAGCAATAAATCAGCATGCGAATTGATGCCATCGCCAGATAACCCCAGATTGCGCAGAGTACTGAGGGAGTCAGCCAGACGGTAAATAAAGTGACGCTCAGCCCGGCTAATACCGAAGAGGTTTCAGCAAATGCGATACGGGTATATTGTTTTTCACGTTGTAATATTGCACGGTACTGCTGGCCCTGGGGGATAATAATAAACACCACAGACACCATCTCCAGCATTAAAGCCAGTTCAGGCTGATCAAACATCCGATTAAGCAGATGGCTGCTGACAAATAACAGACCAAACACCGCTGCACCCATCAACATATTGCCCCAATACAGGATCGAGAGATCGTTGATAGAGAGCATACAACGGCGGATTATCGTATTCGAGAAGCCCCGATCGGCCAGGGTATCGATAGCCAGTAACGCCAGCACTGCAATGGCCAGCAGGTTCAGTTCATTTGCCTGCAGAATTTGCGCCAGTAAAGAAAGCTGCAACACGCCAATGCCAATAATCTTAATCGAAGAGAGGAGAGACCATTTTGCGCTATTCAGACTGCTTTCACGTATTGCCATAATATGCTCGTTAGAGTAGAGGTACTCTGTGAGAATTAAATGTTCGTGTAACGGCAATGAGGTTGCTGTGACACCGTTAGTTAGTGCAACTTTTCCGGCCGAAGTCCTGAAATACCTTGCCAGGCTTGCCATGTTATTATGGATTCAATCAAATGATGCTCGGATAAAAAATAGATATCCCTGGAATATTCGCGGTTTCGTGTCATGGCGGAATCTCCCGCTGTTAATAAGAAGTCCGCCAGATCACGAATAAATCCTGTTGTAGTTTTATATTCTCCTGCCAGCATCCTGCCGGCAATCTCAACAAATTCTTTTTCTGATAACAAAGGATAGGTCGAGCGGTCCATGTCTTTTTTCCTGCTTTATCATTATGGGTATTGCTGTGTGTGGAGTGATTTATACATTGTTTTATTTAAATTAACACCATAAGAAAACTCTGATAACGCGACCGCAGGAATTAATGGTTTCACTCTATGCATGATAAATATTAAATACCTGACAGCAGCGTAATAAATATTTATTAAGGATTAATGTATATCACCGGCAAAGGATGCGACGGGTGTCTGAAAAAACGGCATGAAATCAGGCATTGCAAGGGAGATTGTGGTGATACTGCCAGGAGTTTTCCTGGCGACAATGCTTAAGAATAACTGTTGATAGATTGATAAACAGTACAGGTAATCAGCTAAGGGCTTTATGCTTTTTGACGCAATATTTTTGTATTTTTTTTCATTAACGGCCAGCCTTAAATACAGCAGAAAAAACGCGCTAACTCCTTGATTTACTGAGTCAGCAATTGATTGAGCTTTTCGAGATCTTTGCTAACCCATTCAATATCCTGCTTAAATTTTTCTTCTGAGGTTAATGGCTGGCGGTAGACCGTCACCACCACTTCGGCACCCTGTTCGTTAGCGATCACCCGCATCGGCATATAAATCTCCTTGCCAAAGCCGGTGTCAATCCAGTGATCCATTACGCCAAACGGATTATGGGGAGTGAAGCGAATCTTCACCGTGCCTTGTGGTCCTTTGGCGCGCCAGCGATTTCCTTCAGGTTCGAAGGTGCTGCTGGTTAAGCCGGATGCCCATTTTGGAAAGAACTCGGGTTTCCAGATGGTTTCATACAGATCTAACCAGTGTCGTGGAATCGTCAGGCTCAGAGTACGAGAGGAGAGCATGTTACCTCCGGCAGGGTAGCGGAAAAGGGCATTAAAGCATGCGGCTACGCCAGGTAAAATGTTGCGACGACAGAAGTGTGGGGTGGACAGGGTTTCGTACAAACCGCAGACAACAACGTGGGCTGTTGCCTGCGATGCAATCAGATGAAATTGCCGCGCGCGGAAACGGCGTGTTGCTCTGCATCACCCTGTTCATGGCGCAGGATAAACGCATCTGATTGCGCCATCACCGCACAGCTGTGGTTCGGGAAGATGCGCACTAAGCTGCCGACTTCAGGGCGGTGCTGCGGACAGAGCAGAAAACCATGCTCTTCGGATAGTTTGGCGATTTCATAGGTCTTGCCGATTGCATCAACCGCGATGCCGAACCCGCTGGCGTTGGTGCCGTGAGGGCCTTTATCTGAACTCAGCATTTTCGAGCCGGCATCTATAATCGCGAAATGCTCGTTTACCGCCACTACCCGGCTGATCACACTCAGCGCCAACTGGTCGACCCGGCTCAGGCCGAGGCGGCAGGCGGTAAGATCGAGCAGTGCATAATTGCCGGGACGGATTTCATCAATGCCGGGAGCAACATTAGCTGCCAGCGCAGTGGGGGTGGAACCGACAGAGATCGGACAGTCGGTAAAAACCGCAGCCTGAAGCGTCGCCTGTAGCTGCTGCATCAACGCCGCCTCCTGGTGGGCAATCTCCGCGATGGCTGCCGGGTTGCCGGCGCCATAGGCGTGGCCGGCATGAGAGATCAGCCCGGCAAAACGTAATCCTTTCTCTCGCAGCGCCTGTGCAATCACTACGGCCTGATCGGTATGCGGATTAACGCCGATACGATGTAATCCGACGTCAACTTTGATCGCCACTGACAGGTCGCAGTCGGGTTGCTGTTGCCTGGCATCCGCAATAGCCGCAACGCCCTGTAGCGTATCGGCAATCAGGGTGATTTTCGCCTGATGCTGTACCGCCAGGCGCAGTAGTTCTGCCACGCTCTGCGCCTGCACCACCGGATAGGCCAACAGCAGATCACGAATGCCGCCCAGAATAAAACTGACACCTTCACTCGGTTTAGAGACCGTTACGCCCCGGGCACCCAATGCCAGCTGACGCCGGGCAATCCAGACGCTTTTGTGGGTTTTGATATGAGGACGAAATGCGACGCCGGCTGCATCAGCCTTGCGCTGCATCTGTTGCAGGTTCTGCTCCAGACGTGCTGCGTCTACTTCGATGTAAGGTGTCAGGCGGTCATCAATCAGTGGGCGCTGCCACTGCTCAGCGGTATTGATATCCATATGATATTTCAACTCTGGCTTGCGGGTGAGTATTCATCATTCCTCAAATAGAGGTCTGATGCCAGCGCGTCATTCAAAGCTAAGAGCGTGGGAGTCATGCAGTGAGACGCGGGAGAAAAGGGAGCGGTGAGCGGAGGTTGGCTGCGAGATAAAACAACAAAGCAGGCGCGGGGCCTGCTTTGGGATCGGACTCAGACGTAGAGTGATGCTTCACCCGGCGGACGGGTTTTAAAGCGGCGATGCAGCCAGAGGTACTGTTCTGGTGCGCGCAGAATCTGGTTTTCGATCACCTTATTCATATAGGCAGCCGCAGCCGACTCGTCGGTGTGAGGATAATTTTCCAGCATCGGTTCGATAATCAAATGGTAGCCATCGTTACCAGGATTACGGATCAGCATAATCGGCACCATTGCCGGTTTAGCCAGACGCGATAACACGAAGGTGCCGTTGGTGGTTGCAGCTTTCTCCACGGCAAACAGCGGAGCGAAGGTGCTGCCTTTCGGGCCGTAGTCCTGATCGGGCGCAAACCACACTGATTCACCCTGCTTCAGCGCATGCACCATACCGCGCAGGTCGCGGCGATCGATCATCGCTTTATTAGAGCGCATCCGGCCTTTGGTCTGAACATACTCCATCGCCAGATTATTGTGTGGACGATACATCGCCATCATTGGCTGACACAGACCACTGATGCGACCGCCCAGTTCCAGCGACATAAAATGCACGCCAATCAGCATCACGCCACGCTTTTCATTCTGCGCAGAGTGTAAATTTGCCAGACCGGAGACGGTAAACAGGCGTTTGACCGCGCGATCGGACCAGAACCAGGCAATGCCGGTTTCGGCCAGCGCCATGCCCAGTGAAGCAAAGTTGCCCGCGATCATTCGCTCGGTTTTCTCTTCACTGATACCGGGGAAGCAGAGTTCGATGTTGCGACGGGTAATGCGCTCGCGGCGCTGCAGGAAATGACGGGAAATTTTACCGGCACCGGCACCAAGGCGCATAAGAACAGGGTAAGGAAGCTGAACCAGCAGCCAGAGTATTCCCAGGCCGAACCAGGTAAACCAATAACGCGGATGCAGCAGCGAACTGCTAAATTTTCCGGTGTTTTTCATTACTAACCTTCATGAGATAAATGGATGTATCGCATAAAGAACACTTCCATAAGTCTCCAGGCGGTACAGCTGTACTGATTTCGACCAACACTTTATCAAAAAGTGCCTTGAAAGACAGGTAATACCAGGAATCTACAGGATTGACCTGTTTCATGGATCGACGGGAAAAGGGGCTAAAAAAAGAGGTTTTAGGAAAAATAATAATTGAATTCAGCCAGTTAATCGAAACGTAGATAAAAATTTTTCCATGAATTTTTGGGCTGGCAGAACAGTCTGGAAATTATTATTTATCTAACTTTACGTAATTATTACGCGGATAGCGCCGAAAAAGTGACCAGCAGGCAAAAAGGCGTTATCGGCTTTTGAGGCAGATCGCTTAAAGGAAACAAAGCGCCCCGGCGGGCGCTTTGATAAGGGAAACGTTACTCGATATTCTGGATCTGTTCGCGCATCTGCTCAATCAGCACCTTCAGCTCAATCGCGGAGGTCGTGATTTCTGCATTGATAGACTTCGATGCCAGCGTATTCGACTCGCGATTAAACTCCTGCATCATGAAGTCCAGACGACGGCCAACTGCCTCTTTCTTCTTCAGAATGTTATAGGTCTCTTTAACGTGAGCATCCAGCCGGTCCAGCTCTTCGGAGACATCAACACGCTGTGCCATCATCACCAGTTCCTGCTCAAGGCGATTATTTTCCAGCTGCACTTCGGCATCTTCCAGCTTGGCGACCAGCCGTTCACGCTGCCATTTGATCACTTCAGGCATCTGCGCGCGGACTTTGCTGACTTCCTGTGAGACGCCTTCCAGACGCTGCTCAATCATCGCTTTCAGTGCGGTACCTTCGCTTTCGCGTGCCGCAATGAAATCATCCAGCGCGCCGTCCAGCGCCTGCAACAACTGCTGGTTGATCACGTCCAGGTCCTGCTCCTGAGCAGACATCACACCCGGCCAGCGCAGAATATCCAGCGGATTAATCGCGCCTTCATCGCTTTGCATCTTCACCCAGTTAGCGGCCTGCACCAGCTGTTTCGCCAGCGCTTCGTTCAGCATCAGTTCGCCCTGAGCACTGGGATCGGCATCATAACGCAGGTTGCACTCAATCTTGCCGCGCGTCAGACGCTGGCGAATGCGCTCGCGGATCACCGGCTCCAGTCCGCGGAACTGCTCCGGCAGACGGATATAGGTTTCCAGATAACGTTGGTTCACGGAACGCAGCTCCCAGGCGGCGCTGCCCCATTCGCCTTTAGCTTCGCGGCGGGCATAAGCGGTCATACTGCGGATCATAAGCGGTACTCATTTTCGGAAAGATGAGGGGAAGTATAGCGAGGGCAGCCACGGCATAACAGGCATAAGCGTCTCACGGCGAAATAACGAATCATTTCCGCTTTATACCACAGGCACTTATGATGATGGCTGGCCGACTATGTGAGGATGCCGATCTATGTTTCGCGTTATTGCTGTTCCCGTTGCGCTGGCTCTGATGCTGGCGGGTTGTCAGGCTCCCCCTTTACCGCCAACTAAACCCCAGCCGATTTGCGCCGGCGGTGACGTCATGATGCAGACCACGCTGTGGTTTGGTCTGAGCAAGCCACAGGGGGGAACGGTGAGTTCACTTGAGTGGATGAACTTCGTGGATAACGAGGTAACACCACGCTTCAGAGCGGGGTTATCGGTATATGACGCCAGGGGACAGTGGCTGGGCGACAATGGCCAGCTGGCGCGCGAAAACAGCAAAGCGCTGATGCTGATCCACGGCTTTGATTCGACTGCGAATGCCAATATTGAAGCGCTACGCACCCTGTATAAAAAGCGCTTTGGTCAGGAGTCGGTGATGCGGGTTGATGCACCCGTCTGTGTCGGGTTCTGAGGCGGGAAACGGCGGCAGACTTGCCGCCGTTGGCTATCAGATAAACAGACCGGCAAAGGCGGCCGACAGCAGGCTCACCAGTGTCGAGCCGTACACCAGTTTCCAGCCAAAACGTGAGACCACGTTGCCCTGCTGCTCGTTCAGTCCCTTGATCGCACCCGCTACAATGCCAATAGAGGCGAAGTTAGCGAACGAGACCAGAAACACCGACAGAATACCCAGTCCGCGTGCGCTCATGCCTGACGCGACTTTTTGCAGTTCAATCATCGCCACAAACTCATTCGCCACCAGCTTGGTCGCCATAATACTGGCCGCCTGCAGTGCATCGGCAGTCGGAATGCCAATCAGCCAGGCAAATGGATAAAACAGGTAGCCGAGCAACTGCTGGAAGCTGTAACCGAACACGGCGGCAAACAGCGCATTCACGGCCGCGATCAGCGCAATAAAGCCGATCAGCATTGCCAGAATAATCATCGCCACTTTAAAGCCAGCCAGAATGTATTCACCCAGCATCTCAAAGAAGCTTTGATCTTCATGCAGTTTATCGAGAGCGATGGGCTGCTGATCCTGGCTCTTCATCGGGTTAATGATCGACAGGATAATGAAGGTGCTGAACATATTAAGCAGCAGCGCCGCGACCACATATTTGGCTTCGATCATCGACATATAAGCGCCAACAATCGACAGCGAGACGGTGGACATAGCGGTCGCCGCCATGGTGTAAAGCCGGCGCGGCGGAATATCGCCCAGAATACCTTTATACGCGATGAAGTTTTCCGACTGGCCGAGGATCAGCGTGCTGACGGCGTTAAAGGACTCCAGCTTACCCATGCCGTTAATTTTCGACAGCAGGGTCCCGACAAACCGAATCAGCAGCGGCAGGATGCGCCAGTGCTGCAATATGCCGATTAAGGCCGAAATAAACACAATCGGGCAGAGGACGCCGAGAAAAATAAATGCCAGCCCCTGTTTGCTCATCCCGCCAAAGACGAATTCTGTGCCCTGTGCGGCAAAGCCGAGCAGTGTTTCAAAGAAGCCCGCCACCGATCCGACCAGCGCCAGGCCACTGGCTGAATGAAGAAAGAACCAGCCGAGTGCGGCTTCTGCCACAATCAGCTGAACGATATAGCGCAGGCGAATCTGTTTACGGTCATGACTGACCAGCAGCGCAAGGGCAAAGATCACCCCCAGCGCCAGCAGGAAATGAAGAATGGCGGCCATAATTTATTTAATCAGAGAGAAAGGAACGCGCATTTAGCCACAGTCAGCCGGGAATTTCATCTGATGATGCGGCGGACCAGCGCAAGAGACAGCGGGCAAGGAAGTCCGTATAATGCGCAGCCAATCATTAGCAAGCCGGAGATTACCCATGCGTCCAGCAGGCCGTAGCGCACAACAGGTGCGTCCAGTCACATTGACCCGCAATTACACCAAACACGCAGAGGGTTCCGTTCTGGTGGAATTCGGTGAAACCAAAGTGCTCTGCACTGCCTCCGTAGACGAAGGGGTTCCGCGTTTCCTTAAAGGCCAGGGCCAGGGCTGGATTACCGCCGAATATGGCATGCTACCGCGTTCAACCCACAGCCGCATGGCGCGTGAAGCCGCAAAAGGCAAGCAGGGCGGACGTACGCTGGAGATTCAGCGTCTGATCGCCCGTTCACTGCGCGCCGCGGTGGATTTGAAAGCGCTGGGTGAATTTACCATTACGCTCGACTGTGACGTGATCCAGGCCGATGGCGGCACGCGCACCGCATCAATCACCGGAGCCTGCGTGGCGCTGGCCGATGCGCTGAACAAGCTGGTCGCCAGCGGCAAGCTGAAAGCTAACCCGATGAAAGGGATGGTGGCGGCAATTTCGGTCGGCATCGTTAAGGGCGAAGCGCTGTGCGATCTGGAATACGTTGAAGACTCTGCAGCAGAAACCGACATGAACGTGGTGATGATGGAAGATGGCCGCATGATCGAGGTGCAGGGCACTGCCGAAGGCGAGCCGTTCAGCCATGAAGAGCTGCTGACGCTACTGGCGCTGGCACGCGGCGGAATTGAAGAGTTAATTCAGGCGCAGAAAGCAGCGCTGGAAAATTGATGTAACAGGCGACCTCAGAGTCGCCTTTTCTTTATTTGAGGAGTGAGAAATGAAAGCCTGGCAGCGTCAGTTTATTGACTTCGCCCTGAACAAGCAGGTGCTGAAGTTCGGTGAGTTCACTTTAAAGTCCGGGCGTAAAAGCCCCTATTTCTTTAACGCCGGTCTGTTTAACAGCGGACGGGATTTAGCGCTGCTGGGACGCTTCTACGCGCAGGCACTGGTGGATGGCGGCGTCGATTTCGACCTGTTGTTCGGTCCGGCCTACAAAGGTATTCCGATTGCGACCACCACTGCGGTCGCACTCGCCGATCACCACGACCGCGATGTGCCTTACTGCTTTAACCGTAAAGAGGCCAAAGATCACGGCGAAGGCGGATTACTGGTTGGCAGTCCCCTGCAGGGCAAAGTGATGCTGGTGGATGATGTGATCACCGCGGGTACCGCGATTCGTGAGTCGATGGATATCATCGGTGCGCACAACGCGACGCTGGCTGGCGTGCTGGTTTCGCTTGATCGCCAGGAGCGTGGACGGGGTGACATGTCGGCGATTCAGGAAGTGGAACGTGATTATCGTTGCACCGTGACCGCAATCATTACGCTGGCTGATCTGATTGTGTGGCTGGAAGAGAAGCCTGAGATGGCGGATCATTTAGCCCAGGTGCGGGCGTATCAAAAAGCCTACGGCATTTAAACAGAAGGCGGGCGTGATGCCCGCCTTCCCGTTATACCATCTGGGCAGCAATCAGCGGCCAGCGAGCTTCAAAGTCTGCGGTCGGACTAAAGCGAAACTCCGAGCGGACATAACGCGACAGTAAACCTTCACAAAACGCCAGTAGCTGGCTCGCCAGCAGCGTCTCATCAGACTGAAAGCCTTCACCCTCACGCATTTTGCGCTCACGCATCACCTGGCGCAGCTGCACTTCAATCCGCTCAAACAGTTGATTGATGCGCCCCTGCAGGCGATCCTGCTCAAACATCAGCGCATGACCGGTCAGAATACGCGTCAGCCCCGGATTACGCTCACCAAATCCCAGAATCAATTGCACGATCAGACGCAGGCGCGTCATGGTCTCTTTCTCATCTTTCAGGATCAGATTGATGCGGGTAATCAGACTGTCTTCGATAAACTCAATCAGGCTGTCGAACATCCGTGTCTTACTGGGGAAGTGACGATAGAGCGCCGCTTCTGACACGCCGACCGTGGCTGCCAGTTTGGCAGTGGTAATCCGTTGACTGCCATCACCCGACTCCAGCATTTGCGCCAGCGCCTGCAAAATCTCTTCGCGACGATTTCGCTTCGCGACTTTTTTTTCTGCCATGACCTAAAAGACCCCTGAAATTCACCTTAAACAGGCAACACCTACGCATCTGCCACAAGCACACGTCTCATGGCGATGAGAAAAAATAATTGGCGTAAGTGAAAGTCGGTAGCGTTGGTTATTGACGGCCTGAGTGACCGAAGCCGCCTTCGCCGCGCAAGCTGGCGTCGAAGTCTTCCACCAGATTAAACTCGGCCTGCACCACCGGGACAAAAACCAGCTGTGCCATGCGGTCGCCCGGCTGCAGCGAGAAGCTTTCCTGGCCACGGTTCCATACTGATACCATCAACTGTCCCTGATAGTCGGAGTCGATCAGTCCCACCAGATTACCCAGCACGATGCCGTGTTTATGGCCGAGGCCCGAGCGCGGCAGGATGACCGCAGCCAGATCAGGATCGGCAATGTGAATCGCCAGGCCGGTCGGAACCAGCGTGGTAGTGCCTGGTGCGATGTCGAGAACATCGTCGATGCAGGCGCGTAAATCTAACCCAGCGGAACCCGAGGTGGCGTAGGTCGGCAGCGGAAATTCTTTACCGACGCGCGCATCAAGGATTTTAACGTCTATTTTTTTCATCATAACGGCTGACAATCTCGTCTAATAATTGTTGGCCAAGGAGAGACTTATCGCTGAGCGGTAAGCGCTTTTCTCCATCCTGCCAAAAAAGGTGAAGAGCATTGGTGTCGCTATTGAACCCTTGTCCGGCTTTAGCAACGTCGTTAGCGCAGATCAGGTCCAGATTCTTGCGCACCCGTTTTTGCCGGGCGTATTCTTCCACATTCTGGGTTTCAGCAGCAAATCCAACCACGAAAGGCCGGTGCTCCTGTAACGCGGCGACGCCGGCAACAATATCGGGATTTTTTATCAGTTGCAGCGTGACGTTATCATCACCGCCCTGTTTCTTGATTTTTTCGGCCGCAATGTCGGCCGCCCGGTAGTCTGCCACGGCTGCGCTTGCAATGAAAATATGTTGTTTATCTATCTCGGCCATCACCGCCGCCTGCATTTCCAGCGTGCTGGTGACATCGACCCGTTTTACCCCCGCAGGCGCAGGCAGCGTCACCGGCCCGCTGACCAGCGTAACGGTGGCACCGCGTCGGGCCGCTGCGGCTGCGATAGCAAAACCCATTTTGCCGGAGCTGTGATTGGTGATGTAACGCACCGGGTCCAGTGCCTCGCGGGTGGGACCGGCGGTAATCATAATGTTGAGATGTTGCAGATCGTTGACGGGCGTGGCCCACTGTATTGCATGGTCGACGATTGCCAGCGGATCGAGCATCCGGCCCGGTCCGACGTCGCCACAGGCCTGGCTGCCGCTGTCAGGTCCCCAAATCAGTACGCCGCGCTGCTGCAGCGCCTGCAGATTTTGCTGGGTCACTGCCGCGCGATACATCTGTTGATTCATCGCCGGCACCACTGCCACCGGCGATGCGGTGGCCAGTACGGCGGTGGTGACCAGATCGTTGGCCATGCCGGCGGTAATTCGGGCAATCAGGTCGGCGGTTGCCGGGGCCAGCACAATTAAATCAGCCCATTTGGCTAGCTCAATATGCCCCATTGCCGCTTCTGCCGCCGGGTCGAGCAGATCGTTAAATACCGGATAACCGGAAACCGCCTGCAGGCTGAGCGGCGTAATAAACGCTTTAGCGCCGTCCGTCATCATCACGCGGACATCGGCACCGCGATCGCGCAGGCGCCGCACCAGCTCAGGTGCTTTGTAGGCGGCAATCCCGCCACTCACGCCAAGAAGAATTTTTTTACCGGCTAATCCCATCATGATGTTGGCCTCACTAAACTGTCTGCCGCCTGCCGCGGCGAATGCACGGACTTTATCACAAAAGCAGTGACGCGCCTTTTCACTGCCTGCGTTTGCGAGCCATCTCGTAAAAAGTCACGCTGCTGATGGTGGCGTTGCGCCAGATGGGTCACTCTGACGTTCGCCACAGGGAGAATGCAGATGAAAAGTATGGCACCGCGGGAGAAGCTAAAGCAGCAGGGCGCACAGGCGCTGAGTGACGTCGAGCTGCTGGCCCTGTTTCTGCGAACCGGCACGCCGGGACAGAACGTGATGGCGCTGGCGCAGCAGATCGTGCAGGAGTTTGGCTCGCTCTATCACATTATGACCGCCAGCAAAGCCGCTTTCAGCGGCATCAAGGGCGTCGGTGATGCCAAGCTGGCACAGCTGCACGCGATTGCGGAACTGGCGAAGCGCTTTTTTGCCAGCCAGCTGGCCCGCGAAAGTGCGATGGAAAATCCTCAGGTCACGCGGCATTACCTGCAAAGTCTGTTAGCCCGTCAGGAGCGTGAGATCTTTATGGTGCTGTTTCTTGATAATCAGCACCGGGTGCTGGTGGCGCAAAAGATGTTTTCGGGTTCCATCAACAGCGTAGAGGTCCACCCGCGCGAGATCGTACGGGAGGCGCTTAAGGTCAACGCAGCCGCACTGATTCTGGCGCATAACCACCCTTCCGGGATGGCGGAACCGAGCCGGGCTGACCGCGATGTGACGCGAAAAGTCAGCGAAGCCTGCCAGTTGCTCGACATCCGTTTGCTCGATCATCTGGTGATAGGTCATGGCGAATATGTCTCGTTTGCTGAGCGAGGCTGGCTTTAACACAGCAAAAATTCGCGCCAGGTGGCGGCTTTTTACCCGATCATTCGGGATCTTTATCTGTTCGGGACTTGAGCACTTGGGCTGAGCGGCGTATACTACGCCACCTTTGAGAATCTCGGGTTTGGCGGTTAGGCCAGCTTAGCGGGTTCCATGGAACTCGCCTGGCGGGCTGCAAGCCTGACGAGGCGGCCAAAACCTAATTTTTAAAGCTCGAGCTGATTTGATTTTTGGAGAATAGACATGTCACGAGTCTGCCAGGTAACTGGAAAGCGTCCGGTGACCGGTAACAACCGTTCCCACGCAATGAACGCGACGAAACGCCGTTTCCTTCCGAACCTGCACTCACACCGTTTTTGGGTTGAGAGCGAGAAGCGCTTCGTTACTCTGCGTGTATCTGTAAAAGGTATGCGTATTATTGATAAAAAGGGCATTGATACGGTGTTAGCCGACATGCGTGCCCGTGGTGAGAAGTACTAAGAGTACTAAGGAACTGAATCATGGCTAAAGGTATTCGTGAGAAGATCAAGCTGGTTTCCTCTGCTGGTACAGGTCACTTCTATACCACCACGAAGAACAAACGTACTAAACCAGAGAAGCTGGAACTGAAAAAGTTCGATCCGGTTGTACGTCAGCATGTGATCTACAAAGAAGCTAAAATTAAGTAATTTTAGTGTTCTGCTAAAAACCCGGCTCCGGCCGGGTTTTTTGTTTGTGCAATCCGCTGAGGAGAGGTTATGCCAGAGTTGCCAGAGGTTGAAACCAGCCGTCGCGGTATCGAACCGCATTTGGTCGGTGAAACCATCCTTCACGCCGTGGTGCGTAATTCACGTCTGCGCTGGCCGGTTTCGCAGGAGATCCTGTCGCTGAGCGATCAGCCGGTACTCAGCGTGCAGCGTCGGGCAAAATATCTGCTGCTGGAGCTGCCGCATGGCTGGATCATCATCCATCTCGGGATGTCCGGCAGTTTACGTGTGCTGCCAGAAGAGTTGCCGGCCGCCACCCATGACCATGTTGATTTAGTGATGAGCAATGGCAAAGTGCTGCGCTACACCGATCCGCGTCGCTTTGGCGCCTGGCTCTGGAGCAGCGATCTGGCCGGCAGCAGCGTGCTGGCGCATCTGGGACCGGAGCCGCTCAGCGACCAATTTGATGGCGCTTATCTGTTCGAAAAGTCGCGCGGCAGACGGACGCTGATTAAACAGTGGCTGATGGATAACAAAGTGGTGGTCGGCGTCGGCAATATTTACGCCAGCGAGTCGCTGTTTACTGCCGGGATCCTGCCCGATCGACCTGCCGGCAGTCTGTCGCAGTCAGAGGCCGGAGTGCTGGTCAATACTATCAAAGCGGTGTTACTGCGTTCCATCGAGCAGGGCGGAACCACGCTGCGTGACTTCTTACAGAGTGACGGTAAGCCGGGGTATTTTGCGCAGCAGCTGCAGGTTTATGGCCGGGCCGGGGAACCGTGCCGGGCATGTGGTACGCCGATTATCAGCGGCAGACACGGGCAACGCAGCACTTACTGGTGCCCGAATTGCCAGCACTAAGCTAATTTAGCCAGTAACGCCTGATAGACTGGCGCGGGCAGGAAGGCGGTAACATCGCCACCGTGACGCGCCACCTCTTTGACCAGCGAAGAGGAGACAAAAGAGAAGCCTTCCGACGGCATCAGAAACACGCTCTCCAGCGTCGGCAGCAGGTGACGATTCATGTGCGCCAGCTGCATTTCATATTCAAAGTCCGACACCGCGCGCAGTCCACGAACCAGCACGTTAGCCTGCTGAGAGCGGGCGAAATTTGCCATTAAATCGCTGAATCCGACCACCTCAACGTTAGGCAGATGTGCCACTACCTGGCTCGCCAACGCCACACGCTCGTCCAGACTGAACATCGGCTTCTTGCTGGGACTGGCGGCAATCGCCAGCACTACCCGATCAAACATCTGCGCGGCCCGCGTCACAATATCGAGATGTCCCAGCGTAATGGGATCGAAGGTGCCGGGATAAATGGCTTTAGTACTCATACTCGCCCTTTTGCCGATGCGTGATTCAGCGCCCACAGCGCCGAATACTTGTTAAAGGTATATTGTGCGTTAACCACCGCCAGGATCCAGCCCTGTTTGCCATCCAGAAAGCCCGCGCGTAACAGCAGGGTTTTTACAAATGCACCCAGCGTATGGCTGAAGATAGAAAACAGGCCGCAGCGTTTACCGCGCTGATAACGTTCCGTCGCCCAGGCTTCGGCATACGCCAGTTGCTTGCGCTGAAAGGCGATCAAATCACGACAGGTCAGGTGTTGCAGATCTCCCTTCAGTGCCACCACCGGCGCGTCTTCGGCGTTCAGCGATTCATGCACCAGGTTGTCATTGTAGTGCAACGTCGGGGGATAAAGCCGCATGACGCGGTCAGGATACCAGCCGCTGTGGCGCATAAAGCGGCCCAGAAACAGGTTGCTGCGGCCAAGGCTGTAAACCGTGCGGCTGGGTGGGGCGATCAATACCTGCTCAATGGCGGCGCGCAGCTCTGGCGTCACGCGCTCATCGGCATCGATCATCAAAATCATGTCGCCGCTGGCGTAACGCTGCGCGCGCTGGCGTTGTATGCCGTAACCCTGCCAGTTATCGCTGCGAAACACCTGCGCGCCCGCCTGGGTGGCAATTTCCACGCTGTTATCTTCGCTACCGGAATCCAGCAGGATAATCTCATCGGCCCAGCTGACGGAGGCCAGACAGTCAGGCAGCAGTTCCGCTTCGTTTTTGGCGATCATCACCACTGAAAGACGTTGGCGTGTTGGCATCAGTGGGCCCGTGGCGGTAAATGGGGTTCGAGTAACTGCAGCAGACGTTGCAGCGCGCCCTGGTTCTGATGCAGCACGTCCACCGCGTGGCGTCCGTAATAACGACGATAGTCATCATCCTGCAACAGGTTGGTGACCTCTTTTTCCAGCGAAATCACGTCGGTGACGGTAATCAGACCCTGGCCCTGTTGCAGTTTGCTGCAGATATCTTTGAAGTTCCAGGTGTGCGGCCCCATCAGAACCGGAATCGCATGTGCAGCAGGCTCCAGTGGGTTATGTCCGCCCCGTTCAACCAGGCTGCCACCGACAAATGCCAGATCGGCAATACCGTACAGCAGCATCAGTTCACCCATCGAGTCACCAATCACCACCTGAGTCGAGCCAGAAGGGATCTCACCGCTGCTGCGCAGGATAAAGCTGAAGTTACGCTGCTGGGTCAGTTCGCGCGCATCGTTGAAACGTTCGGGATGGCGGGGAACCAGAATCAGCAGTAAATCCGGGAAGGATTGCAGCAGTCGGCGATGCGCATCGAGCACGATCGCCTCTTCGCCTTCATGGGTGCTGGTGGCAATCCACACCGGACGCCGCGGTGCCCACTGACGGCGCAGCGTGACGGCTCTGGCCGCCAGCTCTGGCGTCACTGAGATATCAAATTTCAGGCTGCCGGTAATCGCCAGCTGCGAGCGCTTCAGGCCCAGCTCAAGGAACCGGTCACCATCTTCACTATTCTGCGCTGCAATCAGCGTGATGCTCTGCAGCAGCTGACGCATGAATTTACCCAGCTTGCGGTAGCCTTTTGCCGAACGCGCCGAAAGACGGGCGTTGGCGATCACCAGCGGAATATTGCGCTGATGCAGAATGCGGATGATATTGGGCCACAGCTCGGTTTCCATGATGATCACCAGCCGTGGGTTGACCGTATCGAGGAAACGATTAATCGAGCCTGGCAGGTCATAAGGCAGATAAACGTGATGCACATCTTTGCCAAACGCCGATTGCGCCCGCTCTGAACCGGTTGGTGTCATGGTGGTGACGGTAATCGGCAGGGTAGGATAACGATGACGCAACGCACGCACCAGGGGGATCGCCGCCAGCGTTTCGCCGACCGACACCGAGTGCAGCACAATACCGTCTGGCTTAACTTTGCCGACACAATAGCCATAGCGCTCTGCCCAGCGTTTGCGATAGGCCGGCGCTTTACGACCGCGCAGCCACAGGCGCAGCCAAATCAGTGGCTGAATAAGATAGAGCAGTGCGGTGTAAATGGTCGTCATAGTTACCGTTACGACACGTTCGCGTCTAAAACCAGATTAAAATCAGATGGCGGCATGTTATCAGAAACCCTGCATCCACTCATCCCACATTGTCAGTTGCTTCGCAGCACCTGTTGATACAGCGAAGTCAGCGAGCTGGCCAGTCGCTGCGGCCCATAAGGTTCAATTCTGCGCCGTGCCGCTTCGCCCATGCGTGAGTCGACTGAAAGCGACGGTATCGCCTGAATCGCCTGATTCAGTCCATTGATATCCAGCGCATCACAGACGAAACCTTGCTGACCGGCAGTAATAAATTCCGCGCCGCCGCAGCCGGTGCTGGTAATTACCGGCAGGCCACAGGCCATCGCCTCCAGCACCACATTCGGGAAAGGATCGTAGAGCGTGGGCAGCAGTAAACCATCGGCCGCATGATAGAACGGCTGCACATCCTGCTGTACGCCGACAAAACGCAGGCGATCCAAGCAGTTAAGCTGATTCGCCAGCTGCTGATAGCGCTGCAGCTGTTTATCCTGACCGACCACAATCAGATAGCGATCGCTGCCGGCCAGCGCTTCAATCGCCGCTTTCAGCCCTTTACGCTCAAAACCAGAGCCAACATAGATCAGCACAGTCGCGCTATCGGGCAGCGATAACTGCTGACGGGTCGCGTGGCGGGTGGCGTCAGTTGCGGGCTGAAAACGGCTGCTGTCGATGGCGTTATGGATGACGTGGATTTTTTCGGCACCGAGTGAGAAGCAGCGCAGGATGTCGCGTTTTACCATCTCAGAGTTACAAATGACCGCTTTCAGCGTGGGCGAATTAAACATCTCCGCTTCCGCCTGCAGCACATAGCGATGGTAAGGGCTGAGGCTGGCGCTCAGGCGCTGCCAGGACGAAACGATACGCGCACGCTGTTCCAGCCAGACGCGGTGGACACCATCGCCGGCCCGAAAAATATCACAACCGGCGATGCGCTCATGGCTTTGCACAATGTCGAATTTTTCCCGTTCCCAGCAGGCGCGGGCCGCACGGGCAAATCCACGTTCGCGAGAGACCCGTCCCAGTTTAGGTGGGTTACAGATGTGCAGGTGCCAGTCAGGATGCGGCGTGCCCTGCCAGCTGCGCGTGATGATGTTGAGATCCAGCTGTTCGCTGCCCAGCGCTTCCAGCGCTCGCGAGATAAAACGCTCAGCACCGCCATCAGGCCGGTATTTCTGCCGGACAATCGCCAGCCGTAACTTACTCATTCAGATAGCTCCTTGCCGCCGCGACCACATCCTTAACCGGGATGGCAGACAGATAACGCTGGTCAGTTTTGGTATCAATCGAGTCCGGTGACGGCAGCGGACCATAATCGCCCGCCCAGATGACGTGATTATTGTCGCCCCACGGCCGCCAGTGCTGCAGCTTGGTCGGGCCAAATAGCGCAATACAGGGCGTGTTCAGCGCGGCCGCCATATGCATCGGGGCGGAGTCGACGCCAATAAACAGCCTGGCATGATCGATCAGCGCCGCCAGCTGCGGCAGTGTGAACTGGCCTGCTAATGACACCACATACGGCGAGGTGCACAGGGCCTGGATGCGCTCGATCATCGCCAGTTCGTGTTTATCCGGTCCGGCGGTCAGCACCACCGGACGTTCTGGCTGCGCCAGCTGGTCGATGGTGGCGGCAACGCTCTCCTCTTCCCAGCATTTAAAGCCCCAGCGGGAGGTCGGCTGCACCACGATAAACGGCGAGGCGATCTGCTTCTCCGCCAGTCTGGCGAGCACGTGTTGACGATCGGCTTCGCTGTAGTGCATCGAAACCCGCGCGCCCTCGCTGCTGATGCCGAGCGGGGCCAGCGCGGACATATTCTGCTCCACGGTATGCAGTTTGCTGTGATTGAAAGTGGGCACCAGCTGGTTATGGCACAGCCGCCAGAACAGGTTGTCGCGCTTTTTAAACGCGAAGCCGATGCGTATCGGCGCGGCGGAGAGCAGGGTGATCAGGGCGGCACGCCATTGATCGGCCAGATTAATCACCAGGTCGTAATGGCAACCCCGTACCGCACGAATCAAGGCATATTCATGGCCCAGCTTGCGCCAGCCACCTTGCTGCTTCCACTTACGGTCAATCACGTGCAGATGGCGGATGTCCGGATGCGCTTCCAGCATCGGACGCGTTTCCTGATAAAGCAACACGTCGATACTGGCCTGCGGATAACGCTGGCGAAGGGCGTTGATCGCCGGCGTCGTCAGCAGCATGTCGCCATGATGGCGCAGCTTGATGAGCAATATATTTTGCGGAGAGACGTTTGCTGGAATCGGACTGGCCATAAACAATTGTTCTCAAATTTTAGTGAACCGATTGTAGGGCAAACCCTTTTTAGGATAAAGCCAGCCTCAAGGGTTATTTGTAACGCCAGCGATAGAGACGACTCAGCCACAGCAGTAGCTGATACCACTGCTTAATCCCGCGGGCATTGCGTAGCATTCGGCGATGCGTCTGGCTGGCAAACAGGTCGGCGATAATCGCCCGGCGTGCGTCACTATCCGGCTCCCGACGTACGCTATGACAGACGCTGAGCGCTTCATGCGTCACCTGATAATGGAACGATGGATAGATTTTTACCTTGCCGCGGTAGCGATGATTCAGCGCTTCCAGCATAGCGGCAATCTTCAGATAGTGACGCTGGTATTCGACATTACGCTGGCCGGTGCGCTTGCGGTTGCTGATTGAGGCGTCATGCATGTAGTAGCGGTACAGCACCGCATCGGTATAGCGCACGCGTTTCGCCAGCAACATGAATTCAGTGGTCCACGGAATGTCCTGATGGTGCAGCCCTGGCTCAAACAGCAACTGATGCTGTTCAATCAGCGCACGACGGTAAATGCCCAGCCAGACCACATGCATATAGCGGTGGGTTTTTAACGCGGTATTCAGCCAGTCGGGACCGCTCAGTACGCCGGTACTGCGCAGGCGGTCCAGCGGAATCAGCGGCTTCACCCGCTGGCTATGTTTGAAATACCATTCGGCATTGCACTGTGCCGCATCCAGATCGTCCTGTTCCGCCAGCGTCACCAGCGTCTGGTACATTTCCGGTTGCATGGTGTCATCAGCATCCGGAAAGGTGACATATTTCCCCTGCGCGATCGCCAGGCCAGCATTACGCGCGCGTGAGACGCCGCCGTTTTCCTGATGAATGACCCGAACGTGGGAGTGATGTTGGGCGTAATAGTCGGCGCGCTCACCGGAACCGTCGGTTGAACCGTCATCGACAATGATGATCTCCAGAGACGTCAGCGTTTGCGCCAGCAGCGACTGCATGAATTCATCAAACATGCTGCCCGCGTTGTACATAGGCGTAATGATACTCAACAGGGGAAGGGCACTCATGACAACGTTTGCGCCTGTGCAGAGTGAAAAGCGAAAGGGGTTTGCCTCATCATCATAAACCAGGTCCAGGCCAGCAAAATAAAATAGGGTGACTGATGATTATAAAACTGACTCTGGCCCAGGCTGAAGTAAATCACCGGAATTGTTAACAAAAACGCACGCAGAGTCTCTTTTTCCTGAAGCGGTATGCCTGAAACGTGGAATAGCGAACGCCCGTCACGCCACAGATACGTCAGGTGACACAACCGGTAGCAAAAAATGTCCGCGCCGCGCTAACCGAAAAACTTGTGCCGGACATAGTTCATCATCCAGCTGACGCTTTCCGCATATTGCTTCTGATACCACTTAATCCGGGCGAAGCGCTTCATCTCTTTATAATGCTGCGGTAAATCCAGTGACTGAGCGGCCCACGGCGATCGCTGATAGTAGTCGTAATAAAGCAACGAAAGATCGCTACCGCCCCAGGCATGCCAGGGTTTGCATTTACCGGTGTAGTGAATCATCACGGTATCGTTCGGAACCTGGAAGCGGTGCCAAACCTTGTTCGCGATGATGTCGTAAATGTGGTTGTAACGCTCCGGCAGGATCAGTACTTCATCTTCCAGCACAATGTTCAACGCATCCTGATCGGGAAAACCAAACTCCGCTCCGCGGGTGACGAGCACCTCGGTAATGCGGGCCGTGGTCTGACGCGCCATCCAGCGTGGAATATTGATCAGCATAAAGCCGGAGTTGAAGTAGTTGTTGCCCTTGAGACCGAGCTTCGGACACTGATTCTGACGCGCCCGTGGCGTGTCGTTACAGGCACACAGCGTGTAATCGGCAATATCCAGGGTGAATAACGGCGAATAGTCACCCACCACCAGCGTATCGGCGTCGATGTAGATCACCCGATCGCTGAAGCGCGCCACGGTTTCGGGGATCAAAAAACGATAATGGATGCTTTTTGGATAGCGTCCGACCGCCGGCAACTGATCGACCCAGGCACTGTTGAAAATGTGTAGCGTAATCGCCAGCCGATGACCGGCCGCCAGCGAGCGTAATTTTTCGACATCCTGCTCGCTTAGCGAGTCTGAAAAGATATGAGCGTGGAAAGCGGTATCAGGATGATGGCTGAGTAGTGAAAATAACGTAATGCCCAGACCACGCGCGTAGGCGTGGTTGATGCCAAAGGCAACGTGCACGGGATTTGCATCCGTATCAGAGAGCGTGTTGACCAGGAGCTTACTTTGCTGAACAGCATCAGCAACAGGGGTAATTGCCATTACGCTTCACTATTCCAGGTTATGAGTAATAAACGCTTGTATTCTAGTCAGTTTATCGTGATCCAGCCCAAATAATTTTTCAGCGGGCTGATCAAAGCGAAAACGCGTGGCAAAAACGAATGTCGACGCAGCAACATTATCGGGCCCGATAAACAGCACATTGTTGACCGGACGCTGTTCCCTGACTTCACAAGGGCCATAAAGCATGATCACCGGTATCTGTTGCGCATCGGCAATATAGGCATTGCCGGAGTCAGATGAGATATAGAAATCCATCTGCGCGATGGCCCAGGGCACCTCTTCTAGTTTTAGCTCACCAATCAGGCTCACGATATTTTCTTTCGGGCCGGTTAAGCTCAGCAATTCATCCAGCCACGGCTGTTCAGCAGGCGGCCCGAACACATAAAAGGTACAGGGCAGGTCGGCCAGCGCTTCCATCAGTTGCTGCCAGACACTGGCGGGAATAGTTTTCGCCCGGTTGCCAGCGGAAATACTGATGCCGATTTTAATGCCTTCACGCGGAGTCAGCAGCGCAGCGGGCGGCGCGGGCGGCTGCCATAGCGGCGACGTGGCGTGCTTAGGAAAATCGGTATAGCGGTACTCGCGATTAATCAGTTTCAGGTAGCTGTCGAGGGTTAAATCGGTTTTAGCATGATCCACAATGCCGCTGGCGCTGCGATAGAACACCGCGTGGTAGGACTTACGCACATAGGTGCGCAGAAACTGTTTGTTCGGCGCGTTACACAGCGATGCAAAAAACAGGTTTACGCTGTTGGGCTGCACCAGATAAACATTGTCATAGCGGTTCATCAGGATGAACGCCAGTTTAAGCTTGGCAAAGAAGCTGCGCTTCGCCTCTTCGATCAGAAAATAGCGGCTGACGGTATCATCATGGCGCACCAGCGGTTCTACCGCCTTACTGATCAATAATTCGGACTGACCCAGCGCGCGCAGCATCGGTGTGATATTAATGAAATCACCGATTTTTGCCGTCTGGATAATTAGATTGCGCCCGGTCGGCCGGTAAAACAGCCGCATCAGCGTGCGAAACGGCACCAGCAGCAGATAGATCAACACATAGTTCATGGCCTGTTTTCCGTAATAACGGCCTGCAGTTTCTCTGCCACCGCGTCGGCAGTCAGCTCCGCCAGATTATGATTCGGGGCGCTCAGCGCCTGTTGATTCTGACCGTAACCGCCGATCAGGCCTGGGTCGGTCGGGCCATACAGCGTCAGGTTAGGGCGATCCAGCGCGGCGGTCAGGTGACTTAATCCGGTATCGACTGACACTACCGCACGCGCGCCAGCCAATTGCCGGGCAATCGCCTCCAGCGTCAGTTTCGGCAGCACATCGACGTGGTCAAATCCTTCAGCCAGGCGCTGCGCACGCTGGTGCTCATGTTCTGCGCCCCACGGCAACTTAACCCGCAATCCGCTTGGTTGCACCCGTTCAATCAGCTGTCGCCAGTGCGACTCTGGCCAGTGCTTATTGTCACGCGTCGTGGCGTGCAGAAACACCAGATAGTGCTGGGCATCGGCAGGCAGGTGATGCAGGAAATGTCCGGCAATCGCATAGTCGCCCTGGCCGTGCGGTTTCTCATAGCCGAGACTTTTAGCAAACAGTTCGCGCGTCCGCTCGACGGCGTGCTGTTGCTTGTTGACCTCGTGCCGCACGTCATACCACCAGCTGGCAAACGGTTCACGGGCGCTGCGGCTATCCTGGCCATGCTTAACGCCTTTTGACAACCGCGTCACCAGGGCCGCGCTTTTGATCAGCCCCTGCGCATCAATCACAATATCGTACTGACGTGACTGTAACGCGCGCTTAAACAGCACGCGCTCTTCACGTTGCTGGCTGCCAAACCAGTGTTTGCGCCAGCGGCGGATCGCTACCGGCAGCACCTTATCCACTGCAGGATGCCAGCCGGGGATCTGGGCAAAGTTCTCTTCCACCACCCAGTCAAAACGGATGCCAGGAATAGCGTGCATCGCATCGGTCAGCGCTGGCAGCGAATGCAGCACGTCGCCCATTGAAGAGGTTTTAACGATCAGGACGTGCATGGCACCTCCTGCGGCGCGTCGAGTAATGCGGTAAGGGTCTGATGCACGCGCTCAGGTTGAATGTCGATCAGGCTCTGATGATATCCCTGTTCGGCATCGCCTTTGCGTACTTTGTGATAGCCGCTAATCAGGCGAATAACCCGCGCCTGGCGAGCCAGCGGTGGCGTAAAGTCGGGGCTGCTTGGCCCGTAGAGCGCGACCAGCGGACGGTCCAGCGCGGCGGCGATATGCATCAGCCCGGAGTCGTTACTGACCACTGCCCGGCACTGTGCCAGCAGTATTACCGCCTGCTCCAGCTGGGTTTCACCGGCCAGATTACGGCAGTGAATGCGGGCTTCTTGCGGCAGTGCGGCGATAATCTCCTCACCGGTCGGCCGATCTTTTGCCGAGCCAAACAGCACAATCTGGAATCCTTCTGCGATCAGCTGTCGCGCCAGCGCAGCGTAATGGTAGTGCGGCCAGCGTTTTGCCGGACCAAATTCGGCGCCGGGACAAAAACCGATGATCGGACGCGTCGCCGACAGCTGAAACTGCGCGGCGGTTTCAATTTTCTCCTGCTCCCCGACCTGCAGCTTCGGCCACAGCAGCGGTTGCGGCAGCTGCTGCGCCGACGCGACCGGCGTGTCATAGGCCAGCGCGACGTAGCGTTCGACCATCAGCGGGAAAGCGGCTTTATCCAGCACCCGCAGATCGTTCAGCAAGCCATAGCGCATTTCGCCGCGCCAGCCGACGCGACGTTTGATCCCGGCGAAGAACGGCACCAGCGCCGACTTAAACGAATTCGGCAGCACATAGGCGCGGTCATAGTGGCTGGCGCGCAGCGTTTTGCCTAACCGACGACGCTCGCCAATTTCCAGCGCGCCATGGCCAAGCGGCATCGCCAGCGCCTGATTCACTTCCGGCATGCGTGACAACAGGGGACGACACCAGGCCGGTGCCATCACATCAATCACCGCATCGGGATGCTCGGCCTTGAGCGTGCGATAGAGACTTTGCGACATCATCATATCGCCGACCCACGACGGGCCGATTACCAGAATTTTCATCGCCGGAGCAGCTTCCTTTATGCGTTACGGTTAAGCCAGGCCATATATTCAGCGACGCCCTGCGCCACGGTTTTGAACGGCTTGTCATAGCCTGCGGCACGCAGCCGGGTCAGATCGGCCTGGGTATATGCCTGATAGCGTCCTTTGAGTTTTTCCGGGAACGGAATGTACTCAATCTGGCCTTTCTGATGGAATTTCAGTACCGCATCTGCCACTTCCTGGAAGGATTCTGCGCGGCCGGTACCACAGTTATAAATGCCGGAGACGCCGTTCTCCCAGCACCACAGGTTCACTGCGGCCACATCATCCACGTGGATGAAATCGCGTTTGAAACCGTCGCTGCCTTCAAACAGTTTTGGATTTTCATCGTTGCTGATTTGGGTGTTGAGATGGAAAGCGACGCTCGCCATGCTGCCTTTGTGGCCTTCACGCGGTCCGTAGACGTTAAAGTAGCGGAAACCACACACCGGAGAGTTCGCTTCCGGCAGCATCTGACGGACGTAGTGATCGAACAGCATCTTCGAGTAGCCGTAGACGTTAAGCGGCTGCTCATACTGGCGCTCTTCAATGAAATTTTCGTTGCGGCCGCCATAGGTGGCTGCTGAAGAGGCATAAAGGAACGGGATCTCGCGCTCAAGACAGAAGTGCAGCAGCTCTTTGGAGTACTGATAGTTGTTCTCCATCATGTACTTGCCATCCCACTCGGTGGTGGAGGAGCAGGCACCCTGATGAAACACCGCTTCGATCGGGCCTAAATCATCGCCCGCCATCACGCTCATCAGGAACTCTTCTTTGTCCATGTAATCGACGATATCCAGGTCGACTAAGTTGGCAAACTTGGTGCCATCCTTCAGATTATCCACCACCAGAATGTCGGTGTGACCGCGATCGTTCAGCGCTTTGACGATGTTGCTGCCAATCATTCCTGCGCCGCCAGTTACGATAATCATGTTGTTACCTTCAACGTTGTGGGGTGAAACAGGAGGTTTCACACACGAATACTTCACATCATAACATTTCATCAGGGTGCAGACAGCCAGATGACTCTGTAACGATTTGTGCGGTATCCGCCATGGCGTGAACTATGCTGCAAAAATGACATTCTGTTGGGTGATTTATCGTGGTCAGGCTCGCTGTTCAGTAAGATGTGCCAAATTTTTGCCATCTGAGGAGAGCAATAATGCCCGCGCAATTTTATCAACAACTTCGTCAGCAACTCGATACTGCCCGTCAGGAAGGCCTGTTTAAACAGGAGCGGATTATCACATCTGCCCAGCAGACGGAAATCGCCGTCGGCAGCGATCCGGCGGTGATCAACTTCTGCGCCAACAACTATCTGGGGCTGGCTAACCATCCCGCCCTGATCCAGGCGGCAAAAGAGGGGATGGACTCGCACGGATTTGGCATGGCATCAGTGCGCTTCATCTGCGGCACCCAGGATAGCCATAAGCTGCTGGAAAAACGGCTGGCGGAATTTCTGGGAATGGAAGATGCGATCCTCTACTCCTCCTGTTTCGACGCCAATGGCGGACTGTTTGAAACTCTGTTTGATGCGCAGGACGCCATCATTTCTGACGCCCTGAATCATGCCTCGATCATTGACGGTGTCCGGCTGTGTAAAGCGCAGCGCTATCGTTACGCCAATAACGATATGGAACAGCTGCGGGCGCGTTTACAGGAGGCGCGTGCTAACGGTGCTCGTCACATTGTGATCGCGACCGATGGCGTGTTCTCTATGGATGGCGTGATTGCTAACCTGCCGGCGATCTGCGATCTGGCCGATGAATTCTCCGCGCTGGTAATGGTGGATGATTCGCATGCGGTGGGTTTTGTGGGCAATGCCGGACGCGGGACCCATGAGTATTGTGAGGTGATGGGCCGTGTCGACATCATCACCGGCACGCTGGGAAAAGCACTGGGCGGCGCATCAGGCGGTTACACCGCGGCGAAAGCGGAAGTGGTCGAGTGGCTGCGTCAGCGTTCGCGTCCTTATCTGTTTTCCAACTCACTGGCACCTGCAATCGTTGCCGCCTCTCTGCGGGTGCTTGATCTGCTGAGCGAAGGCGACGGCCTGCGTCAGCGGCTGTGGGATAACGCCCGCTTCTTCCGTGAGCAGATGACCGCGGCAGGCTTTACCCTGGCCGGTGCCGATCACGCCATTATCCCGGTGATGCTGGGCGAAGCCAGCGTGGCGCAGGAGTTTGCCCGCCTGCTGCAGCAGGAAGGCATCTACGTCACCGGCTTCTTCTATCCGGTGGTGCCCAAAGGTCAGGCGCGCATTCGCACCCAGATTTCTGCTGCCCATACTCAGCAGCAACTGGAACGCGCGGTCGCGGCCTTTACCCGAATCGGCAAACAACTGGGCGTTATCGCCTGAGGAAATGACCATGAAAGCACTCGCCAAACTGAAAAAAGAAGCGGGCATCTGGATGGTGACTGATGCGCCTGTTCCTGAGCCGGGCCATAACGACCTGCTGATAAAAATCCGTAAAACGGCCATCTGCGGGACCGACGTACACATCTACAACTGGGATGACTGGTCGCGCAAAACGATCCCGGTGCCGATGATTGTTGGCCATGAATATGTGGGTGAAGTGGTGGCGGTCGGCCAGGAGGTCAAAGGTTTTTCTATTGGCGATCGGGTGTCAGGCGAAGGCCACATCACCTGCGGCCACTGCCGCAACTGCCGTGCCGGACGCACCCATCTGTGCCGCAATACCATCGGGGTGGGCGTTAACCGTCAGGGCTGTTTTGCCGAATATCTGGTGATCCCGGCATTCAATGCATTCAAAATTCCTGACAACATTTCCGATGAGCTGGCGGCGATTTTTGACCCGTTCGGGAATGCGGTACATACCGCGCTGTCGTTTGATCTGGTCGGTGAGGACGTGCTGATCTCCGGAGCCGGTCCTATCGGCATTATGGCGGCGGCGGTCTGTCGTCACGTTGGCGCGCGCAATGTGGTGATCACCGACATTAATGAATACCGACTGGCGCTGGCGCAGAAAATGGGCGTTACCCGGGCGGTTAATGTGGCAAAAGAAGATCTGCGTGAGGTGATGCATTCGCTGGGGATGACCGAGGGATTTGATGTCGGGCTGGAAATGTCGGGCGCGCCGCCGGCTTTCCGCACGCTGCTTGAGGTGATGAATCACGGTGGGCGGATAGCGCTGCTGGGTATCCCACCGGGTGAGATGGCGATCGACTGGAACCTGGTGATTTTTAAGGGTCTGTTTATTAAGGGGATCTACGGTCGCGAGATGTTTGAAACCTGGTATAAAATGGCGGCGCTGATCCAGTCGGGGCTCGACTTAACGCCGATTATTACCCATCGCTATGCGATTGATGATTTTCAGCAGGGCTTTGATGAGATGCGTTCCGGACGCTCCGGCAAAGTGATCCTCAACTGGGATTAAACATAAAGCGGCCGTTGCGCGGCCGCGTTATTACGCCTGCTTTTTCTCTTCATCGGTCAGGTAGCGCACCTTGCGGGTGTAATCCTGACCTTTGAACATCAGCGGCTGGCGGGGATCGCTAAGGTATTTTTGCCATTCCGACAGTGGGAAGCCGCCGTGTGCGCCCACCACCTCTGCCGGGATGACGGCTGACTGACCGCCCATTTTCTTCGAAACCGGCCAGTTAGCCCATTCACCCAGATTAACGGTCCTGAGATCCAGCATATCCAGCAATACCGCCAGCGGCAGCTGATCGGTCGGCGGCTGGCTGTCATTCATTAAATGCCAGGTATCATTAAACAGCGTCAGCCACAGCGGTGAAATACGCTGCCAGACCGTCCGCGTCGCCGCCAGATAAGCGCCATTGACGTGGTCAACCAGGTAAGGGCGGATGCTGGGCGGGTAATAGGCGGGAATCGCCTCTTTTGGTGCACCTTCCAGTTTGGCAATCATTTTGCCCTGACGGAAGCTGGAGTAGAGATGGCCTGGCTTCATTCTGATGTCAGGCATCTTAAGCAGATTGAGGTCAGAATCGATCATCAGAATGCCGTCGCCTTTGGCCTGCAGGGGGGCCTGCAGTTTGATCAACCGGCTGCGATAGATCTGCTTATAGCGATAGTTTTCCTCGCGATGCGGAACGTCCAGCGTCGCAACCCGGGTTTTAGCCGGCAGTTCACCAAAGGCCGCCGCGGGTTGATCGCTGACGATAACAATCTCTTCTATCTGCGTCGCAAAGCGCGCGGCAAACGTGGCGCTGAGCAAGGCTTCTTCAATGTAATCCGCGCCGGTGCAAGGGATCACCACCGAGGTCACCGTCACCTCACCCTGTACGCCCGCCTGATCGTAGGGCAGGTTATGGCGCGCCCGGATATGGCGATAGCGAGGATTTAAAAAATTAAGCATGGGGTTTTTCTCTGACGACGCTCTGAAGAATATTTTCGACGCCGCTGACGTAGGTTTCAATAGCGTATTGTTCGCGCACGCGCTTGCCTGCCGCATTGATCAGTCGCTGACGTAAATCCGCATCCTGCCATAACGCAGTAAGATGCTGGGTCAGTTGCACCACATTGCCGTAATCAAACAGCAACCCGGTTTCATCATGACTGATCAATTCGGCAGTACCGACCACGCGCGAACCGACGACGGCGGTGTTCACCAGCATCGCTTCCAGCACCACCCGTGGCAGACCTTCACTGCGCGACGCGAGAATAAACGCATCGAAGGCGGTGAGATAATCCAGCGCGTTATTCTGGAAGCCGGTAAACACCACGTGGTTCTGAATATTTTCCGCCGTCGCCAGCTGCAGCAGGTGCTGTAATTCAGGCCCGGCACCCACAATAACCATTTTCCAGTCGGCATCCGGATTGGCACGTTTGAAGCGGCCCAGCGCCTGCAACGTATGATGATTGGATTTACGCAGGATCAGCGAGCCGATGGAGCCAAACACAAAGGTGCCAGGAGCCAGTTTAAAGCGCTGACGCACCTCAAGGCGGTCAGGCAGCGGCTGGTGAATATCGATGGCGTTACTGACGGTAAAACAGCGATCTGCATTCACGCCGTGCTTACGTAACGTGGCGTTCACGCCCTCGGAGACCGCAATCACCGCCTGGCAATCCTGATTGACCATTTTTACCAGCCGCGGCTCCAGCAACGGATCAATACGACAGTGCTGGACCACAGCCACATTCAGGCCTCGCGCCGCCAGATACCCTTCAATATTGGTGCTGGGCTGGTTATTCATGTACAGGGTGTCGTACTTGCCGAGCTGTAACAACGAGTTAATTTTGCTGGCGTTGGGGATGATACGCCAGCGCTCATCAATCAGATCGATGGCGCGCTTCTTGAGTTTTTTATTGAAAAACAGCAGCGCGCGCGCCACTTCTTTGACGATTTTGGCCCAGCGCGGTTGTTTGATTTGTGGAATAAAGAATACCGGAATATCCAGTGCAAGCAGCGCGGACTCGATGGTTTCGCCGTTGCCGCGACCGTAGTTGTGGTAGAAGCAGCAGGTGATATCAAATTTTTGACGATCAATACGCTTCAGCAGCTCCAGCATGCTGTTGGTGCCGCCTCCCCATTCTCTGCCGTTATCCAGCAGCAGAATTTTTTGTTTATTAATCGTCATCCGTCTCAATATTCCACACAGCACCTCATGGCCCGACCCGGGATTATAGTAATTTCTGCGTAGAATTGAACGCTAAGCTGCATACTTAGCATTCATAGCAAATTCAGAACAGACTTTTTACCTGCTTAAACAGCGGACTCTGGCTCACGCTTTCGCCTACCACTTCCAGTGCTCGGGTCGCCGGAACCGGTGTCAGCGGCCGTTTCGGCTTACACAGCCCTGGCGGCTGGAAGCGCGGAGAAGCGGGCTTGGTTGGCGCTACCGATGTGGCTGGCGGGCGAGTGCCATTATGCAGCGGCTCGTTCAGCAACTGGCTGGGACGGACTAAGGTAATCTCAGCCGGCAGCGTGGGTAACATCTGCTGCAGCACCCGGACCGTGTTGGGATGCGGATGACCAATTGCGATGGCGTAGCCATCACGCTGCGCCAGCTTTACCGCGCGGCTAAACTGCTGGCGAATGGCGTTAATATCCTGGCTGTCATCCAGAAAAACTCTGCGCTTCAGCACTTTGACCTGGGTACCCTGCGCCGCCGGCACTGCCTGGCTGTTGGCGATGGTCATGCTATCCAGGAAGTAGAGGTTGTAGTGGTTCAGCGCCTGCATCACTTTTTGCATGCCGGGCAGGCTGGAGGTCATTCTGCTGCCCATATGGTTATTGAGACCCACCGCATAAGGCACGTTGCTGACGGCATTACGCATGATGCGTGCTACCTCTTCACTGCTCATCTCCGGCGTTAAGGTATCTTTCTCCAGCGGCTGCTTGCTGAGCGGTGCCATCGGCAGATGGATCAATACCTCGTGGCCACTCTGATGCGCTTTGGTGGCCATTTCACGCGCGTGCGGCGCATTGGGCAGCACGGCAACCGAGATCGCCTGCGGCATCTGCAGAACCTTGTTCTCTTCGGTCGGACGATAACCGACATCATCAATCACAATCGCGAGTTTGCCGGCGTGGGCAGCGTAGCTGAGCAGCAAACTGCTCAGCAGTACGGAGATTTTTCGAAGTTGTAGCAAAACTTATTTTCCTAACCACGGGAGTGGGTTGACGGCCTGTCCCTGACGTCGAATTTCAAAATAGAGCGACGGTGTGCCACGGCCGCCGCTGGTACCGACCAGCGCAATAGGCTGACCGGCTTTCACCTGTGCACCGACGGTCACCAGAGCGCTTTGGTTGTAGCCATACAGGCTCATATCGCCTTTACCATGCTCCAGTACCACCACCAGACCATAGCCCTGTAACCAGTCGGCCATCAGTACGCGACCGTCGGCGATGGCTTTCACCTCGGTGCCTTCGCGCGCATCAATCACCAGCCCTTTCCAGCGCAGCTCACCCTGTAGCTGTTCGCCAAAGCGATGCTCAATACGTCCGCGTACCGGCCACAAGGCCTGACCGCCCGCGCGACCCAGGCCGCCGGTTCGGGCGACCAGCTCGCGTTCACTCTGGGTCGGCTGATAGCTTGATCCTTTGGCTTTCGCCTGCGCCTGACGCTGACGCACTTTTTCCGCTTCACGCGCTTCGCGGGCAGCACGTTCCCGTGCTTCACGCTCTGCCCGGGCGATTTTGTCCTGCAGGCGGGTTTCGTTCTGGCGCATCTCCACCAGATCGGCCTGATCTTTTTCCAGCGCGCTTTCCAGTACCGACAAGGTTTTCTTACGTGCTGCGCTCGCCTGCTGCAGTTTCTGCTGCTGGCTTTGCTGCTGGGCTAACAGGCCTTTCTGCTGCTGTTGCTTCTGCTCCAGCGAGGCCCGCTGCTGGTTCAAATCCTGTCGTGTCTGCTGCAGCGCCTCAATGCTCTTCTGGCGCGCGGCATTCAGGTAACCGAAATAGGCCAGAATGCGCTCGCTGCGCTGACTTTCTTCGCCACCCAGCAGCAGTTGCAGGCCATTATGCTGGCCCTGGCGAAACGCGGCGTCGAGCTGCTGTGAAAGCAGCTTTTCCTGTTGCGTCTGCTGCTTTTCAAGCCGGACGATCGAGCTGGCGAGCTGGCTGATGTCATTGTTCAATGCTGTCAGGCTATTCCGGGTTTCGCGCAGCTGACGGCTGGCCTGAGCGATGATTTTTTCCTGACTCTGCAACTGATCCAGCAGTTTGCTGCGCTGTAGTTTTTGCGCTTTAACGCTTTTCTCTTTTTCGGCGATGTTTTGCTGAATAGATTGCAGTTGAGATTTGCTGTCTTCCGCACTGCGCGCGGCGGTTGGCAATAACAGTACGCCCGCACAAAGCAGGCTAAGGGAGAGGGTGGACAGATGTGTGGACAACGGCAGGTTATCGCCGTTGCGACGGGTCCTTGTGTGCGAAACGGTTGTTTTTCCCTTCATAGGCCAATGATTATTCCACGATGAACCGCCGCTTACCAGTAAACCGCACCGGCATTTGCTTTTCCAGTTATGTCCGGTTTTTACAGGACATCGCCTAAGCGTTACGCCATTTTTGTGCTTTAGCCAGATTTTTTTGGAAAATGCTACTCAAATTGCCACTCTGGCCGCTTAGCATCTGTACATGAGAAGTGGCGCAGGTATACTCAGAACCCTTGTTTTAGCTTATTAGCCCGGTCTGGAGTCGTTACCCCTCATGCAAGAAATTATGCAGTTTGCAAGCAATCACCCCATCCTCAGTCTGGCATGGGTTGTTTTACTCATTCTGGTGATTGTGACTACCGTTAAAGGAATGTTCTCTAAGGTAAAAACCATCAGCCGCGGTGAAGCAACCCGCCTGATTAACAAAGAGGACGCGGTAGTTGTAGACGTGCGTTCGCGCGACGATTTTCGCAGAGGGCATATCTCAGGCGCGCTGAATGTGGCAGCCGCAGAGATTAAAAAAGGCAACTTAGGCGAACTGGAAAAACATAAAGCACAGCCGATCATCGTGGTGTGTGCGACCGGACAAAGCGCGGCCGATCCTGCTGCCCATCTGAGTGCTGCTGGCTTTACTCAGGTATCGGTGCTGAAAGACGGCATCAGCGGCTGGAGCGGTGAAAATCTGCCGTTAATTCGCGGTAAATAATCTTACTGAGGTGCTAAATCATGGCAAATGTTGAGATGTATACCAAAGCGACCTGCCCTTACTGCCATCGGGCGAAGGCGCTGTTAACGCAAAAAGGCGTATCGTTCCAGGAGATTCCCATTGATGGGGACATGGCGAAACGTGAAGAGATGATTAAGCGCAGCGGTCGTACTACCGTGCCTCAGATTTTCATTGATGCGCAGCACATTGGCGGCTGCGACGACTTATTTGCACTCGATAATCGCGAAGGTTTAGATCCTTTACTGCAGGCGTAATTTTACGCCGGACATTCTCACTTATAGGACCTGGTCACATGTCAGAACACAACACTAACGAAATGCAATTCCAGATTCAGCGCGTATACACCAAAGATATCTCATTTGAAGCGCCTAACGCGCCGCAGGTTTTCCAGAAAGAGTGGGAGCCGGACGTAAAACTGGATCTGGATACTGCATCTTCCCAACTGGCTGACGAAGTTTATGAAGTCGTGCTGCGTGTGACTGTAACCGCAACCGTGGGTGAAGAGACCGCTTTCCTGTGTGAAGTTCAGCAGGCTGGTATTTTCACTATCAGCGGTATCGAAGGCACGCAGATGGCCCATTGCCTGGGTGCTTACTGCCCGAACATCCTGTTCCCGTATGCCCGCGAATGCATTACCAGCCTGGTTTCACGTGGTACTTTCCCGCAGCTGAACCTGGCGCCGGTTAACTTTGATGCGCTGTTCATGAACTACCTGCAGCAGCAGCAAGGTGAAGAAGGCGCCGAACCACATCAGGATGCCTGATGACTACTCACGCTTCGATTAGCGTCATCGGTGCCGGCTCGTACGGCACCGCTTTGGCGATTACCCTGGCCCGTAACGGCCATCCGGTGCTGCTGTGGGGACATAACCCGGCGCACCTGGCGCAACTTCAGTCTGACCGCTGTAATACCGCCTTCCTGCCCGATGTGCCGTTCCCTGATAATCTCTCCCTTGAGCCGGACCTGGCGAAAGCCATTGCGGCCAGCCGCGATCTGTTGATTGTGGTGCCGAGTCACGTCTTTGGTGATGTGCTGCAGCAGATCAAGCCGGAATTGCGTGCCGATTCGCGTATTGTCTGGGCGACCAAAGGGCTGGAAAAAGAGACCGGACGTCTGCTGCAGGATGTGGCGCGTGCGATCGTTGGCGAGGCGATTCCGCTGGCAGTGATCTCTGGCCCGACCTTTGCGAAAGAGCTGGCGGCAGGTTTACCGACCGCGATTGCACTGGCGGCGACCGATGCGCAGTTTGCTGACGATCTGCAGCAGAAGCTGCACTGTGGTAAAAGTTTTCGCGTTTACAACAACCCTGACTTTATCGGCGTACAGCTGGGCGGGGCGGTGAAAAACGTGATTGCTATCGGTGCCGGTATTTCGGATGGCATCGGTTTTGGTGCCAATGCACGTACCGCATTAATTACGCGCGGGCTGGCGGAAATGAGCCGTCTTGGCGCGGCGCTGGGTGCCGATCCCACTACCTTTATGGGCATGGCGGGATTGGGCGATCTGGTACTGACCTGTACCGATAATCAGTCGCGCAACCGTCGTTTTGGCATGATGCTGGGACAAGGTGAGGATGTAGATAGCGCGCAACGCATTATCGGACAAGTTGTAGAAGGCTACCGAAACACCAAAGAAGTCAGAGCGTTAGCTGCGCGTGTCGGCGTCGAAATGCCGATCACCGAGCAGATTTATCAGGTGTTGTATTGCGAAAAACCCGCGCGGGATGCAGCATTAAGCCTGCTGGGGCGGACAAGGAAGGACGAAAACAGCAATAGCTAAAGCAGGAAGCGTAGCGTCATCACCTGTAGCGCCCATTCAGGCGCTTTTTTTATCGGGAGAAAACAGCAATGTCGTCTGATGAGTTAGAACTGGTCTGGAATAATATCAAAGCAGAAGCGCGAGCCCTGGCTGATTGTGAGCCGATGCTGGCCAGCTTTTACCACGCGACATTGCTTAAGCATGAGAATCTCGGTAGTGCCTTGAGTTATATGCTGGCTAATAAGCTGGCCAATCCGATTATGCCCGCGATCGCCATCCGTGAAATTGTCGAAGAAGCGTATCGCGAAGACCCCACGATGATTCTGTCAGCCGCCTATGATATTCAGGCGGTCCGTCAGCGCGATCCGGCGGTGGACAAATATTCCACGCCGCTGCTCTATCTTAAGGGCTTCCACGCCTTACAGGCCTACCGTATCGGCCACTGGTTGTGGAACGAGGGACGCCGTGCGCTGGCGGTTTATCTGCAGAATGAAATTTCCGTCTCATTTGCGGTTGATATCCATCCTGCCGCTAACATTGGTCACGGCATCATGCTCGACCATGCGACCGGCATTGTGATTGGTGAAACGGCAGTGGTTGAGAATGATGTCTCGATCCTGCAGTCAGTTACGCTCGGCGGGACCGGCAAAACCAGCGGCGATCGTCATCCAAAAATCCGTGAAGGGGTGATGATTGGTGCCGGGGCGAAAATCCTTGGCAACATTGAGGTCGGACGCGGAGCAAAAATCGGCGCGGGTTCCGTGGTCCTGCAGCCTGTGCCACCGCACACCACCGCCGCAGGCGTGCCTGCGCGCATCGTGGGTAAACCCGGCAGTGATAAGCCGTCAATGGATATGGATCAGCACTTCAACGGCAGCCTGGCGGGCTTTCAGTTTGGCGACGGCATCTAGCCTTTAATCAGTGCGCCAGCGTAATCGAGCTGGCGCCACGCTTCATACACCACCACCGAGACCGCATTCGACAGATTCATACTGCGGCTTTCGGCCTGCATCGGTATACGAATCTTCTGCTGTGCCGGTAAGGCCTGCAAAATCTCAGCCGGCAATCCGCGGCTCTCCGGACCAAACAGTAAATAATCCCCGGCCTGATACTGCACTGCGCTGTGCGCTGGCGTGCCTTTGGTGGTCAGGGCAAACAGCCGCGCGGGCGATTCTGCCGCCAGAAATGCCGCATAGTCTGCGTGGAATTTGATGGCGGTAAATTCGTGATAATCCAGACCGGCACGACGTAAGCGTTTGTCATCCCAGGCAAAGCCGAGTGGCTCAATCAGGTGGAGCTGAAAGCCGGTATTGGCGCACAGGCGAATGATATTGCCGGTATTAGGCGGGATTTCTGGTTCAAACAACACAATGTTAAGCATAAGGCCCCCGATAACGAGGGCCGAAGCATAGCAAATTATTGTCGACCGGAGGAGTAGAGCGGTAACCAGATCGTCAGGCGCAGGCCGCCAAGCGGGCTGTCATCGGCCTTAACCCAGCCGCGATGTTGCTGCACGGCGGTTTCGACGATGGCCAGACCGAGGCCGGTGCCGCCCGATTCGCGATCGCGCGCTTCATCAGTACGGTAAAACGGTCGGAAAATCTGTTCGCGATCTTCCGGGCTGACGCCAGGACCATCATCATCGACATGTACCGTGATACCGGCGATATCGACCGAGAAGCTGACGCTGATGTGGCTGTTTGAATAACGCAGCGCGTTACGCACGATATTCTCCAGCGCACTCTCCAGCGCGTGCGGATTGCCGTAAAGCGGCCATGGACCCGGCGGATAAGGTATGTCCATCTTCTTGCCCATCTGCTCGGCTTCGAAGCGGGCATCTTCCAGCACCCCGTTCCACAGCTGATTCGCCTTCATCGCCTCACTGACCAGCGCATTTTTATGCTGGGTGCGCGACAGCACCAGTAGGTCGTTAATCATGCCATCCAGACGCTGCGCTTCCATCTCAATGCGCTCCAGCTCTTTGCCCTCGCCCTGACGACGACGCAGCAGCGCCGTTGCCAGCTGCAGTCGGGTAAGCGGCGTACGGAGCTCATGGCTGATGTCTGACAGCAGACGTTGCTGACCGGTCATCATCCGTTCCAGCGCACTGACCATCTGATTAAAGCTGGAGCCGGCAGCCAGGAACTCCTGCGGGCCCGATTCCAGTTCCGGATGCTGACGCAGGTTACCGCTGGCGACTTCATCGGCAGCATATTTCAGCTTACGGGCCGGACGTGCCAGGCTCCAGGCCAGCCACAACAACAGCGGCGAACTGATCAGCATTGTCACGATCAGCAGCAATAAGGGGCGATCAAACAGGAGATTGATGAAATCGAGCTGAGAACTGTTGGCTGGACGAATCATGTAGAGCTGATAGTTATCTTCACCGTCCCGAACCGCAAACGGCCCCACCAGTTCAACCCGACCATACTTCTTTTTCTGCGGATGATCCGCATTATCGGACTGGCCGATAAAATTGCGGATAACCTGCATTTCATTATGCTGCGCGCCGATTACCCGGCCTTCGCTGGTCACTAACAGCAGCCGCTGACCCGGCGGCGCCCATTTTTCTACTGCACGGAATAACCGGCGCCACCACATCAGATCGTTAGGCGGATCCTGTGACAACTCGGCTTCAACGTGCTGCTCAATCATGATGCCCTGCCGCTGTTCACTTTCAAGCAGCGAGGTCATCTGGCGGGAATCGAGTTTGGGCACCATTAGCACCAGCATCAATACCAACGCCAGGGTTAACCAGAAGATGGCAAAGATGCGGGTGGTCAGACTGCCAATCATGATGCCGAAACCATCAGGTAGCCCCGGCCGCGTAAGGTTTTAAACCATGGATGACCATCACGACGCTCAGGAAGCTTACGGCGCAGGTTGGAGATGTGCATATCAATCGCCCGGTCAAACGGCGTCAGGCGTTTACCCAGCACTTCCTGACTCAGATGTTCACGCGACACCACCTGACCCAGATGCTGTGCCAGCAGATAGAGCAGGGTGAATTCGGTGCCGGTCAGATCCAGCGTCACATCATCAAAGCTGGCCTCCTGGCGACCCGGATTAAGCCGCAGGCAGTCGACTTCCAGCGTCGGTGAGCTGTTGTCCTGCTGCTGTTGCTGTTCACTCCAGTTAGAGCGGCGCAGAATAGCGCGGATACGGGCCACCAGCTCACGATCGTTAAACGGTTTAGGCAGATAGTCATCCGCGCCCAGTTCGAGGCCCAGTACGCGATCCAGCTCGCTACCGCGCGCGGTCAGCATGATGACCGGAGTCTGATGTTGCTGTCGCAGTTCTTTCAGGGTGTCGATACCGTTCTTCTTCGGCATCATCACATCCAGTAACAGCAGATCAACGGAGTTATCAAGCAGGTTCAGCGCTTGTTCACCGTCGCTGGCTACCACCACCTCAAACCCTTCCATTTCTAACAGTTCTTTTAAAAGCGAAGTTAATTCGCGGTCATCATCTACCAACAGGATTTTATTCATTTTTGTAGCCCTCCGCAGGCAAAATACCGTGTTCCTGGCGCACCTATCCATCGCTTTACGTAGTTTTACACCCCCTGACGGATGTTTGCAGCTATCGCCGTACACTGGCTCTCGTTGAATCGCAAAACGGAACGAACTGGAGTAAACGATGCGCACATTAACCGCCGTCGTCCTTGCCTCAGCGATGGCTCTCAGTCTCGCCAGCGCAGGTGCAAAAGATACGACGACGATTGACGAGATGCATCATGGCGGATTGCCGACAGGCAGTATGACGCAAAATCCGCAAAGCCACATGTTCGAGGGCATCGAGTTGACCGAACAGCAGCGTCAGCAGATGCGTGACCTGATGCAACAGGCCCGACACGAACGCCCGGCGGTCCGTCTTGATGATATCGCCGCTCTGCATGAGTTAGTGACTGCAGACAAATTTAACGAAACGGCCATCCGCGAGAAGGCGGAAACCATCGCCAGAGTTCAGGTTGAACAACAGGTCGAGATGGCGCGTGTACAGAATCAAATGTTTCATCTGCTAACGCCGGCCCAGCAGGCCACGTTGCAGAAGAACTACCAGCAGCGACTGAATGAGCTGCGTCATTTATCGAATTTGCAGTCAGCATCATCACTGCAAGCAGTGAGTAGTACCAGCAGTAACCAGTAACATAGTATCCCTGTTTTCCTTGCCATAGACACCATCCCTGTCTTCCCCCGCATGATGCGGGGGTTTTTTTTATCTTTTTACTGGTTTTTTTGCTTTGACAGTAATCATCACTCCGCAATAAAAACGCCATTTGATTAGCGCTTAGTCAGCCTGCGCTACCGATCACCGCCGTTTAACTCTGTTTACGCACGATGACTGCGCTTAAGCGCACCGGGAGTATTTGCCGCTGCAGGTAATTTATTAACTCATTGATATATATGAACTTATGCGCGGAAGTCATCAGATTAACCTGGGTTTTCAACGGCCTGCATTCCCCGCGTTGCGCTTGCTGGATCAGGTCCAGCTTCTACACTTAATCCTGTCACTGCAGGGAAGTGAAGTGTCTTCGCGAAGTCTCAGGGAGCAACAACCACATTATGTCGTCCTGAATGAATCTATTAACGGAGTAAGTTATGGCAGAGCATCGTGGTGGTTCAGGTAATTTCGCAGAAAATCCGCAGAAAGCATCTGAAGCTGGTAAAAAAGGCGGCCAGAACAGCGGCGGCGGAAATTTCAAAAACGATCGTGAAAAAGCATCAGAAGCAGGAAAAAAAGGCGGCAAAAAGTAATTGCTGTCTCACGCCCTGACGCGGCTGGCAGATGAAATAATGCTGGCCCTGATGTGTTAAGCACTGTGCCCCGTCCTCCTGCTGTGGTCGGGGCTTGTTTTTATTATCGCGTTCTCCCCGGCCGACATCCCTCTCTTTGATCACAATTAAGCGGCCTTCTGACAGCAGTGTTAAACTTTAGCCATTCTTTCATTTGGGTGCGCATCTCCCTTGATGCTGCATACGGAACCTGGCATGCAACCCTCTTATGGTCGACTGGTAAAGCGTGCTGCTCTGGCCGCGACTATCCTTGCGTCTGTGCTGTTAATCGTAAAGATTTTCGCCTGGTGGTACACCGGTTCAGTGAGCTTGCTGGCTGCGCTGGTCGATTCACTGGTCGATATCGCCGCCTCGCTGACCAACCTGCTGGTGGTGCGATATGCGCTGCAACCGGCGGATGAAAACCACACCTTCGGACACGGCAAAGCGGAATCGCTGGCGGCGCTGGCGCAAAGCATGTTTATCTCGGGCTCCGCACTGTTCCTGTTTCTGACCGGCCTGCAACATCTCGCTTCACCAAACGTACTCCGTGCGCCTGGCGTCGGCATCGTGGTAACCGTGGTGGCACTGGCCTCGACCCTGATACTGGTGGCCTTTCAACGCTGGGTGGTGCGCAAAACCCGCAGCCAGGCGATCCGGGCCGATATGCTGCACTATCAGTCAGATGTAATTATGAATGGTGCCATCCTGATCGCGCTGGTGCTGAGCGGTTACGGCTTCGCCCGCGCGGACGCGCTGTTTGCGCTGGGCATTGGCGTGTTCATTCTCTACAGCGCGCTGCGGATGGGATATGAGGCGGTACAGGCGCTGCTGGATCGCGCGTTACCGGAAGAGGAACGGCAGCGGATTCTGACGATAGCGACGCAGTGGCCGCGGGTTCAGGGGGTACACGATCTGCGTACCCGCCAGTCCGGACCCACCAAATTTATTCAGCTACACCTGGAGCTGGAAGATCAGCTGCCGCTGGTGCAGGCACACCGTGTTGCCGACCAGGTTGAGAAAGCATTACGCAAAGAATTTCCCGGTTCGGACGTAATTATCCATCAGGATCCCTGTTCTGTGGTACCGTTCGAGAGAGAAGATTCTTTAGGTTTTTAACTTAAATGAATCAAGCTGATACGAAAGGCATGACGTAACGCTAACATTGCTGCAAAAAATAGTGAAAAGTTGTCTGACCTGAATCAATTCAGCAGCAAGCCTTTGATATACTATCTGCCATCACGTGTCGCGCTAATCGCAAGAATGATGCTCAGCAGCGATCGACAGGCAGGATTAACCCTTAGTTTTGAACAATCCAGAGGTTGTCATGATCAAAAAAATTGGTGTATTGACCAGCGGCGGCGACGCCCCAGGCATGAACGCAGCTATTCGTGGAGTGGTACGTTCCGCGCTGAGTGAAGGACTGGAAGTTTTTGGGATCTATGACGGTTATCTGGGTTTGTATGAAGATCGCATGATCAACCTCGATCGCTATAGCGTCTCCGATATGATCAACCGCGGCGGCACCTTCCTCGGTTCTGCACGCTTTCCTGAATTCCGTAATGAAGATGTGCGTCAGGTCGCGATTGAAAACATGAAAAAGCGTGGCATCGATGCGCTGGTGGTTATTGGCGGTGACGGTTCTTATATGGGCGCCAAACGCCTGACTGAGATGGGCTTTCCCTGCATCGGTTTACCCGGCACCATCGATAACGACGTAGCCGGTACCGATTACACCATTGGCTATTTCACCGCGCTGGAAACCGTGGTCGAGGCGATTGACCGTCTGCGCGATACCTCTTCTTCGCATCAGCGTATTTCGATTGTTGAAGTGATGGGCCGCTATTGCGGTGACCTGACGCTGGCGGCGGCGATTGCGGGCGGCTGCGAATTTATCGTGTTGCCGGAAATCCCTTACACCCGCGAAGAGCTGGTGGCGGAGATCAAAGCCGGCATCGCCAAAGGTAAAAAGCACGCTATTGTGGCGATCACCGAACATATCTGCGATATCGACGATCTGGCACGCTTCATCGAAACCGAAACCAAACGCGAAACCCGTTCAACCGTGCTGGGTCATATTCAGCGTGGCGGCGCACCCTGTGCTTACGACCGTATTCTGGCGTCACGCATGGGAGCCTACTCCATTGAACTGCTGATGCAGGGTTACGGCGGACGTTGCGTCGGCATCCAGAACGAGAAGATGGTGCATCACGACATCATCGACGCGATTGAAAATATGAAGCGTCCGTTCAAGCGCGACTGGCTGGATACCGCTAAACAGCTTTACTGATCCCTTCTGCGGGCGTGCAGCACAGCACGCCCGATCTGCTCGCCTGTATATTCCGCACGGTTATAACAGCTTATTTTTAATTCTTTTAGCTCTGTAATGGTTTATGTCACGCTTAGCCCATAACGATATTGGGAGAGTGCGTAATGAACAAGTGGAGTATCGGAATTACCCTGTTGCTGGCCTCAACCAGCGTGCTGGCGAAAGACATCCAGTTATTAAACGTTTCCTACGATCCGACACGCGAGTTGTATGAGCAATACAACAAAGCGTTCAGTGCGCACTACAAACAGGAAACCGGCGATAACGTCGTGGTCCGTCAGTCTCATGGCGGTTCCGGTAAGCAGGCTACCTCGGTCATCAACGGCATTCGTGCCGATGTGGTCACCCTGGCGTTGCAATCCGACGTAGATGCGATTGCCGAGCGTGGTCGTATCGACAAAAACTGGCTTCAGCGCCTGCCCGACAACTCCGCACCGTACACCTCGACCATCGTCTTCCTGGTACGCAAAGGCAACCCCAAAGGGATCCATGACTGGAGCGATCTGATCAAGCCGGGCGTATCGGTGATTACCCCGAACCCGAAAACGTCTGGCGGCGCACGCTGGAACTATCTGGCCGCCTGGGGCTGGGCACTGGATCACAATAACGGCGATCAGGCTAAAGCGCTGGCCTACGTCCGGGCGCTGTTTAAAAACGTTGAAGTGCAGGATTCCGGCGCGCGTGGCGCAACCAATACCTTTGTTGAGCGCGGTATCGGTGATGTGCTGATCGCCTGGGAAAACGAAGCGTATCTGGCGGTTAACAAGCTGGGTAAAGACAAGTTCGAGATTGTTACGCCGAGTGAATCTATTCTGGCCGAACCCACCGTATCGGTAGTCGACAAAGTGGTGGATGAGAAGGGCACTCGCAAGGTGGCGGATGCGTACCTCAAATATCTCTACTCGCCAGAAGGCCAGACCATCGCTGCGCAGAACTACTATCGCCCGCGTGATGCTGAAGTAGCGAAAAAATTCGCCAGCACCTTTGCGCCAGTGAAGCTGTTTACCATTCAGGATAAATTTGGCGGCTGGACCCAGGCACAAAAAGCGCACTTCGCCGATGGCGGCAGCTACGACCAGGTAATGAAACCGTAATCGGGTGCGGCCAGCGCGCCCTGCGCTGGCCGCGTCTCTGTGCTCTCCCGTTCATCGCCATTTGCTGGCCCGCCCAAACAATTCTCCGTGACATTAGCGTATCGCCAGGCGAGGATGCAGGCTGCTGAATCCCACAGGAAGCATTGTTATGCGGCCACGTCGTCGCGCAGTCGGTCTGATTGCGTTTCTGCTGATACTGGTGATTGCGGGCATGCTGGCCGCCGCCCTTCATTTCAAAAAAAACGCCGATGCGCTGTGGCAAATCGTCAGCGAAAAGTGCTTGCCCAATCAGCTGCGGCATGGCGAGCCGGCTCCCTGCCAGCGGGTTGATCTGCAGCATCGCTACGCCACGCTGAAAGATATTCACGGCCCGCTGCAATATCTGCTGATCCCGCTCGATAAAATTACTGGCATTGAAAGCCCGCAGCTGTTGAAGACCACCACGCCCAACTATTTTGCTTTCGCCTGGCATGAACGCCAGTTACTGGCGCAACGGCGCGGCTCACCGATCGACGATCGGGTGCTTTCGCTGGCGATCAACGCACAGTACGGCCGCACCCAGAACCAGCTCCATATTCATCTCTCCTGTTTACGGCCGGATGTGCGTCAGCAGCTTGATCAGCTGATGCCGCAGCTTACGGCGCGGTGGCAGGCGACCACGCTGCGCAATCATCGCTACTGGCTGCGCACGCTGACGCCCGCAGAGCTGGCACAGCAAAGCGTTTTCATCCGTCTGGCGGATGAGGTGCCACAGGCACGTACGGCGATGGGAAAATATGGTCTGGCGCTGGCGGGTTTATCTGACGGACGGCTGGTGTTGATGGCGATTGAGCGTAACTGGCTGCTGCTGAACCGTGGTTCAGCGGAAGAGGTGCAGGATCATCGCTGTCAGCTGATCTCGCCAATAAAAAAGGCGGCTTAATTAGCCGCCTTCAGGGTGCGCATTAGCGTTTAGGCATTTTTCGCCGCTGCTGCCGCTTTAACAATCACGGCAAACGCATCGGCTTTCAGTGACGCACCGCCAACCAGCGCGCCATCAATGTCGGGCTGGGTAAACAGCTCAGCAGCATTTTTATCGTTGACCGAACCGCCGTACTGAATGATGACCTGTTCAGCGATCGCCGCATCTTTCTTCGCGATATGATCACGAATAAATTTATGCACCGCCTGCGCCTGCGCAGGGGTCGCTGATTTACCGGTACCGATAGCCCAGACTGGCTCGTAAGCGATGACCGCGTCTTTAAACGCTTCGGCGCCCTGCGTTTCCAGCACGGCATCCAGCTGACGCGCGCAGACTTCTTCGGTTTTACCCGCTTCGTTTTCTGCTTCGGTTTCGCCAATGCACAGCACCGGTACCAGACCCACTGACTTCAGCACTGCGTATTTCTTCGCAATGAATTCGTCGCTTTCTTTATGGTAGGTGCGGCGTTCGGAGTGACCGATGATGATGTATTTCGCACCGATATCTTTCAGCATCTCGGCAGAAACTTCACCGGTGAAGGCGCCAGACAGGTTAACGTCTACGTTCTGCGCACCCAGTGCGATGTGGCTACCAGAGATGGCATGTTTCGCCTGCTCGAGATAGACGGTTGGCGGTGCAATGGCAACGCCACACCCATCAACGCCGGACAGTTCCTTGCGCAGACCGTCGATCAGTTCGGCTGTCATCTGCTTGCTGCCATTCAACTTCCAGTTACCCATAACCAGTGGATGTCGCATTCTATCCTCCGCATAACGCGATACATGAAAAATCACTGCCAGCTGGCAGCGTTGTCTGCCAGACAGTATAGAGATCAAATGTGGCGATGGCTTTGCTTTTCGTCATTTTTGCCCACATCATCAGGGGGTCGCGAGCGCCAGTTTGACCGGTTCAATCGCAAAGGTTAATCCCTTGTCGCCATTGTCAGCCACCACAAAACGCAACGCGCCTTCGACGTGAGCATAGTAGGGCGATCCCTTACCTTCTTTCAGCAATCCATCCAGCTTTTTACGCCCCTCTTCAGCGCTTAAACCCGGGACGAAGAAGCGCAGCGAAGCGGTCATATAGGCCAGCGCTTTCTCCTGTGACGCACTCTGATCCGGACCGGGCAGCGGCAGCCAGGTAATCTGCAGCGTTTTGATTTTGCCGGTTCCCGGCTCCAGCGCCGTCGAGGCATACAGGGTTTCGTTAATCTTGCTGGCGGCGCGCGTCAGGTTGCTTTTGTCACCGCGATTATCGATGGCGCGATACTCCAGCAGCGGCAATGCCGGGTTAGCCAGATTGTACTTTTCGCGAAACTGGCCGATCGTCATATCAAAGGTGGGCGCACCCGCCAGCAGATAAGGCGCAGCGGGCAGCGCGTCGGCCCGATCCTGCGGTTGCGGATCGGCGGCAAATGCCGGAACCGTCAGCGCAAGCGATAACAGCAGTGCGCCAGGCAAATTCTTCATTTTGTCGACCCTAACCAGTAAACTCAGGCCCAAATTAGAACGGTTTTTATCCGCGAGGTCAAAAGCGCGGCGGCTTTAATTTCTGCTGGGACAATAATGCATGACGTTACAACAATGGTGTTTTTCTTATCGTGGCCGGCTGGGGCGACGTGACTTCTGGATCTGGCAGGCGGTCTGGCTGTTGACGACCACCTTATTATTCGTTTTAGCGGCGAATGAGTGGCTGGATACGCAAATGGCCGCATTCGGCGTGGTATGCCTGCTGTGGCCCGCCAGCGCGGTGCTGGTAAAGCGTCTGCACGATCGTAATCGTCGCGGCTACTGGGGATTTTTACTGATTGCAGCCTGGCTGTTGGTGGCGGGAAACTGGAGCATGTTAGACGGCATCCTGCCGTGGCTGGTGGGACGGGCCATTCCATTTGTGATACTGGCTGGACTGCTACTCGTTCTCGGCGTGTTTCGCGGCACCCCCGGCGATAACCGGTTTGGTGCCGCGGCGCAGCCTGTGCGTTACTGGCAGGCGGCTCACCAGTAATGTTCGCTGGTGATGTGGCCCGGTTTGCGTTTCAGGTGTTTGCGCATCTCGCGCGTCTCCTTAAGCAATTGCTGGGTATCACGCACCATCTGTGGGTTGCCGCACAGCATTACGTGGCTGCTGTCGGCATCGAGCGGTAATCCTACTGCGCGTTCCAGTTCGCCATTTTCAATCAGCGCAGGCACCCGGCCGGTGAGTGAACCGGCGATCTGTTCGCGGCTGACTACCGTCTGGATATGCAGCTTGCCGTGATAAACCTGCTGTAACTGCTGCATCAGCGGCAAAAAACTCAGGTCAGCAGCGTAACGCGCCGCATGAACCAGCACGATATTTTCAAACCGGTCCAGACCTTCGCCCTGCTGGAGCATAGAAAGATAAGGACCGATGGCGGTGCCGGTCGCCAGCATCCACAAGGTCCGGCAGTCCGGTACCTCATCCAGCACAAAGAAACCGGCCGCCTCTTTGGTCACCATTACCTGATCGCCAGGACGCAGCGCGTGTAAATGCGGGCTGAGCTTGCCGTCCGGAACGGTGACCAGATAGAACTCCAGCAGGTCATCTTTAGGCGCATTGACGTAGGAGTAAGCACGCTGGACACGTTCGCCATCAATTTCTAACGCCAGCTTGGCAAACTGGCCGGCGATAAACGGATCGACTGGCGCCTGAACCCGAAGGCTGAACAGCGCATCCGTCCAGTTTTTAACTTCCTTCACTTGAGCATTGACCCACTCGGCCATAATCACTCCCTGGTTGTTGATTATTCAGGCAGATGGCTATTTTCGCGACTGTGCCGCGAGATTGCTACCCTGCGTCCGGACAAAGGCTCTAATCGACAAACTGTTGCGTTACCTTTACAAGCTGGTGCATAAACTTGACGGGCGCAAGTCCGACCCTTTTTCGCTGCCTCTCGCTTTGTCATTTAATCCTGATATTTTTCACGCCATAACGAAACACTCAGCTGGTTAACGGCTGTTTTAACCTCTTTTCTCAGACAGATATGTTACTCAATCATGATGAATAAACTGGAAAATCGCCGCTTGCTGGTGATGCTGATTGTGCTGGTGGCAGTCGGGCAGATGGCGCAGACCATCTATGTACCGGCGATGGCCGCCATGGCTGACGCGCTAAACATACGCGATGGTGCGCTGCAACGGGTGATGGCAGCCTATCTGATGACCTACGGTGGATCGCAGCTGATCTACGGTCCCCTGTCGGACAGTGTCGGACGCCGGCCGGTGATCCTGGCGGGCATGATGATCTTTATGATCGGCGCGATCACCGCATTGATGGCCACGTCGCTTAATATGCTGGTGCTTGGCAGCGCGGTGCAGGGACTGGGAACCGGCGTAGCGGGCGTAATGGCCCGTACCATGCCGCGCGATCTCTACGAGGGACACGCGCTACGCCGGGCCAACAGCCTGCTTAATATGGGGATTCTGGTCAGCCCGCTGCTGGCACCGGTGATTGGCGCTCTGCTGACTCAGCTGTTTGGCTGGCATGCCTGTTTCGCCTTCCTGCTGCTGCTCTGCCTGGCCGTCACCGCCTCTATGGCGCGCTGGCTGCCGGAAACCCGTCCCTACAGTGCGGAAGTCACGCCGTTCTTTAAGCGCTATGTCCGTTTGCTGAGTGACGCCAATTTCGTTCGCTATATTGTGCTGCTGATTGGCGCGCTGGCGGGGATTGCGGTGTTTGAGTCGAGCTGTGGCGTACTGCTGGGCGGCGTGCTCGGCCTGAACAGCCTGACCGTCAGCATTCTGTTTATCCTGCCGATTCCGGCGGCCTTTTTTGGTGCCTGGTTCGCCGGACGCGAGCAGGGCTCCTGGCACAGCCTGATGTGGTGGGGCGTTAATAGCTGCCTGTTGGCTGGAGTGCTGATGTGGGTGCCGGCCTGGTTTGGCGTGATGAATATCTGGACGCTGCTGGTGCCGGCGGCGCTGTTTTTCTTTGGTGCCGGCATGCTGTTCCCGCTGGCAACCTCGGGCGCAATGGAACCTTACGCCTGGCTGGCTGGCAGCGCGGGCGCACTGATTGGCGGGATGCAGAATCTCGGATCCGGTCTGGTGGCGTGGCTGTCGGCGCTGATGCCGCAGCACGATCAGTTCAGCCTCGGAATGCTGATGTTCTTGACTGCGCTGGTGATGCTGCTGTGTTGGTTGCCGCTCTCACGTCAGCCGGAGCGCGGCAACCAGCCGGTTACAGGATAAACGGATGGAGCGCCGGATCTTTACGGTCGAGGTAGTGAATCGACTGGATGCGGCGAATGGTGCGTGACTTACCGCGAATCAGCAGGGTTTCACTGGTGGCGATATTGCCCTGACGCGTGATGCCCTTCAGCAGGTCGCCGCTGGTAATGCCGGTGGCGGCAAACACCACATTGTCGTTGCGCGCCATCTCATCCAGCGGCAGCACTTTACCCGCTTCAATACCCATCTCAGCACAGCGCTGTAGCTCCTGTTCGCCCAGCCGCCGGTTCTCTTCGCTGTCACCTTTAACCTGATGACGCGGCAGTAACCGGCCCTGCATATCGCCGTCCAGCGCGCGGATCACCGCCGCTGAAACCACCCCTTCCGGTGCGCCGCCGATGCCATACATCACATCCACTTCGCTGTCCGGCATGCAGGTCAGGATTGAGGCCGCGACGTCGCCATCCGGGAAGGTAAATACCCGCACGCCAAGCTGTTGCAGCTCGCTGATGACCGCGTCATGGCGCGGCTTCGCCAGAATCGACACGGTTAACTGTGCCAGCGGTTTATTCATCGCCGCGGCAATATTTCGCAGGTTAGTTTCCAGCGGCAGGTCGAGATTGATCTGCCCACGCGCAGCCGGACCCACAATCAGCTTTTCCATGTACATATCGGGTGCATGAAGAAAGCTGCCCTTGTCGCCGACGGCCATTACCGCCAAAGCGTTTGCCTGGCCGAGGGCGGTCATCCGGGTGCCCTCGATCGGATCGACCGCGATATCGACCGCATCGCCGCGCCCGGTACCGACTTTCTCACCGATGTAGAGCATCGGCGCTTCATCGATTTCGCCTTCACCGATCACAATCTGACCGTCGATTTCAATCGAGTTCAGTACGTGGCGCATAGCATGGACAGCGGCACCGTCGGCCGCATTTTTGTCGCCGCGTCCTAACCAGTGATAGCCTGCCAGCGCGGCAGCCTCGGTTACGCGGGAAAATTCAATCGCAAGTTCTCGTTTCATGGCATCTACCTGACAAAAAACAGGCAGGCAGTGTAACACAGCGGGGGAGAGCGGCGGGGAAAAGGCCCGCGACAGCAACGGTCGCGGGCGTTGATCTTATTCTTGATCTTCCCATGCCTGAGCACGGGCGACGGCTTTCTTCCAGCCGGCATAACGGAAGTTACGCTCGGTGGTTTCCAGGCTTGGACGGAACTCACGTTCAATCACCGCTTTAGAGCGGACTTCATCCAGATCCTGCCAGAAGCCGACTGCCAGACCTGCCAGGTAGGCAGAGCCCAGCGCCGTGACTTCACGCACTTCCGGGCGCTCAACGCGGGTGCCGAGAATGTCAGACTGGAACTGCATCAGGAAGTTGTTGGCGACCGCACCGCCATCCACACGCAGCGCCTGCAGACGGGTGTTGGCATCGTTCTGCATCGCTTCCAGCACATCGCGGGTCTGATAGGCGATAGACTCCAGCGTCGCACGGATGATGTGGTTGGCATTGGCGCCACGCGTCAGGCCGAAGATGGCACCGCGGGCATACGGGTCCCAGTAAGGCGCGCCCAGGCCGGTAAAGGCCGGGACCATGTAAACGCCGTTGGTATCTTTCACCTTCATGGCGAAGTATTCAGAGTCAGCCGCATCGCTGATCAGCTTCATCTCATCACGCAGCCACTGAATGGAGGCACCACCGATAAACACTGCGCCTTCCAGCGCATAGTTCACTTCACCGCGTGGACCGCAGGCGATGGTGGTCAGCAGGCCGTGCGTGGAGGTGACCGCTTCGGTGCCGGTGTTCATCAGCATAAAGCAGCCGGTACCGTAGGTGTTTTTCGCCATGCCAGGCTGAACGCACAGCTGGCCATACAGCGCGGCCTGCTGGTCACCGGCAATCCCGGCGATAGGAATACGCGTACCGCCTTTACCCCCGATGTTGGTCTGGCCGTAAACTTCTGACGATGATTTCACTTCCGGCAGCATTTCACGCGGGATATCCAGGATATCCAGCATGCGCTGATCCCACTCCAGCTTGTGGATATTGAACATCATGGTACGTGAGGCGTTGGTGTAATCGGTGATATGCACCCGACCCTGCGTCATTTTCCATACCAGCCAGGTATCAACGGTACCGAACAGCAGCTCGCCACGTTTTGCACGCTCACGCGCGCCTTCCACATGGTCGAGGATCCACTTCACTTTGGTGCCGGAGAAGTACGGGTTAATCACCAGGCCGGTGGTGTGCTGGATATACTCTTCCAGCCCCTCTTTCTTCAGCTTGTGGCAATAATCAGCGGTACGTGGATCCTGCCAGACGATGGCGTTATAGATTGGCTTGCCGGTCTCTTTGTCCCAGACGATGGCGGTTTCACGCTGGTTGGTGATACCAATGGCTGCGATCTCATCAGAGCGAATGTCGGCGTGCGCCAGCACTTCAACCAGCGTCGAGCTTTGTGACGCCCAGATATCCATCGGGTCATGCTCAACCCAGCCTGCTTTCGGGTAGATTTGGGTAAATTCACGCTGCGATACCGCTACAATGTTGGCGTCGTGATCGAGGATCACCGCACGTGAACTGGTTGTGCCCTGATCGAGCGCGACAATATATTTTTTATCGGTGGTAGTCATAAATTCTGTCCTGATGATAAAAGGTGAAACTTACGCTTTACGCTGCTGAGCGCGCGCAACCGGTTTTTCTGCTGGAACGCTGGCCGGTTCCTGAGCTGTGCCTGGCAGGTAACGGGCAATCAGTACGCGATAAGCGACTGCACCCAGGCAAGCACCAACCAGCGGGCCAAAAATCGGCACGAGGAAGTAAGGGATGTCACGACCGCCGGTAAAGGCAACGTTACCCCAGCCTGCCAGCCATGCGAAGATCTTCGGTCCGAAATCACGTGCCGGGTTCAGGGCGAAGCCGGTCAGGGGACCCATCGCGCCGCCGATAATCGCTACCAGCAGGCCGATCAACAGGGGTGCCAGCGGACCCCGTGGAATGCCGTTGCCGTCATCCGTCAGGCCCATAATGACCGCCATTAATACTGCAGTGATCACCATCTCAACCAGGAAAGCCTGACCAACACCGATGTGCGGGTTAGGGTAGGTAGAGAAGATGCCCGCCAGGTCGAGACTTTCAACCGTGCCGCGCACCATCTGATGGCTCTGCTCGTAGTCGATAAACAGGCTGTAGTAGAGACCGTACACCAGCGCGGCAGCACAGAAAGCGCCGGCAACCTGCGCCACGATGTAGGGAACGACTTTACGCCCTTCAAAATTGGCGAACAGGCAAAGCGCAACGGTAATAGCCGGATTCAGATGCGCACCTGAAATACCGGCAGTAAGGTAGGCGGCCATGGAAACACCCAGGCCCCAGATAATACAGATTTCCCACTGACCGAAGGCGGCGCCGGCGAGTTTCAGCGCAGCTACACAGCCTGCACCAAAGAAAATGATCAAGCCGGTCCCCAGAAATTCGGCAATACACTGACCTTTGAGCGTGTTAGTTGTCTGACTCATAATAATTGTTCCTGAAGCGAGGTTAAATTTTATCAGTTTTTGTTCTCAGTCCATGAGTCACCCAGCTTTATTGTAGGGCTGATGTAAATTTATCGTTAACGAACATAAACGAGAAATAGCGAAATCGTTTTTTGTGTACTGCGTCATAAAAATGCGCGTTTTCGCGTATTCTGGCTTTCTTAAATCATCATTCAGCACTTACTGCCGCGGCCGGTGCAGGCGGCAAAAGTGCAGCCGCGCTAAGCGCAGCGGAATCTTAGGGATTGGCTGAAAAGTGTTACAGACTGCGCCCGGCGCGCCCGCGTTGCTGGACTTGCGGGGTGAGGCTACATACAATCGGGACAACGTTGCTGGCTTACGCTGGCATCATCAACGCCTTGCAGGAATTTAGGAGAGGTCAGAAAGATGTCATTTGAAGTGTTTGAGAAACTGGAAGCGAAAGTACAGCAGGCGATTGATACCATCACCCTGTTGCAGATGGAAATCGAAGAGCTGAAAGAGCAGAACAACGCACTGCGTAACGATGCGCAACAAGTCGCGGGCAACCACGATGCGCTGATGCGTGAAAATCAGCACCTGAAAGAAGAGCAACACGTATGGCAGGAACGTCTGCGCGCATTGCTGGGAAAAATGGAAGAGGTTTGAAGCCTCAGCTGACGTGAAAACGGGTGCTCAGGCACCCGTTTTTCATGGCTGGCGTTATTCGAGGTCCAGCGCGTCTTCTGACAGAATGATACCGGTGTTATCGGCATAGAGATGGTCGCCGGAAAAGAAGGTGACGCCGCCAAAATTGACGCGCACATCGCTTTCACCAATCCCTTCACCGGCTGCGCCAGCCGGGATCGCCGCGATCGCCTGAATGCCAATCTCCAGCTCTTCCAGCTCATCAACCTGACGAACTGAACCGTAAATCACCAGGCCTTCCCACTCGTTAGTGGCCGCCAGGCGCGCCAGCTGGGCATCGACCAGCGCCCGACGCACTGAGCCGCCGCCGTCAATCACCAGCACCCGACCCCGGCCATTTTCTTCCAGCAGGTCGTAAAGTAAGCCGTTGTCTTCAAAGCATTTCACTGTGGTAATCTGACCACCGAATGAAGTGCGCCCACCAAAGTTTGAAAAAAGCGGTTCAACAACATTCACTTCTTCATGGTAGATATCGCAGAGTTCAGATGTATCGTATTTCATAAGGGTTTCGTCTGTTTGCCACAGGAGCGGTAAGTATATCGCTTTATGCTGATTGTTGGCAAAATCATCAGTGGAAAAAAGCAGCGTTGCATCAAGAGCATGCATAAAAAAGCCCAACCGGATGGCTGGGCTTCAGAAAAGTGCTGATCGCGCCGATTAGAGGATAAAGCGGCTCAGGTCTTCGTCGGCCACCAGTTCATCCAGATGTTTACCGACATAGTCAGCATCAATGGTGACGGATTCGCCGTGACGATCGCTGGCGTCATAAGAGATATCTTCCATCAGACGTTCCAGCACGGTATGCAGACGACGCGCACCGATGTTTTCGGTGGTCTCGTTCACCTGCCAGGCCGCTTCAGCGATACGACGAATACCGTCGGCGGTGAAGTCGATGTTAACGCCTTCAGTGTTCATCAACGCTTTATACTGCACGGTTACCGACGCGTTCGGTTCAGTCAGAATGCGCTCGAAATCGTTCACGGTCAGCGCCTGCAGTTCAACGCGAATCGGCAGACGACCCTGCAGTTCCGGAATCAGATCGGACGGACTGGCCACCTGGAAAGCGCCGGAGGCGATAAACAGAATGTGGTCAGTTTTCACCATGCCGTGCTTGGTTGAAACAGTACAGCCTTCAACCAGCGGCAGCAGGTCGCGCTGAACCCCTTCACGTGACACATCCGGGCCGCCGGCATTCTGGCCGCCGCGCTTACAGATTTTGTCGATCTCATCGATAAACACGATACCGTGCTGCTCGACCGCCTCAATGGCTTCCTGCTTCAGCTCTTCCGGATTGACCAGTTTGGCCGCTTCTTCTTCTACCAGCAGCTTCATTGCTTCTTTGATCTTCAGCTTGCGTGGCTTCTGTTTCTGGCCGCCGAGGTTCTGGAACATCGACTGCAGCTGGCTGGTCATCTCTTCCATGCCCGGAGGTGCCATGATCTCAACGCCCGGACCGCTGGCGGCCAGGTCGATCTCAATCTCTTTGTCATCCAGCTGACCTTCGCGCAGTTTTTTACGGAAAGACTGGCGGGCGGCTGACGGCTCAGGTGCCTGCTCTGGCTGGCCCCAGTTATTTTTCGCCGGTGGGATCAGCACATCAAGGATGCGCTCTTCCGCCATCTCTTCGGCGCGGTATTTGTTCTTTTCAATCGCCTGACTGCGGACCATTTTGATGGCGGAGTCAGTCAGGTCGCGGATGATCGAGTCCACTTCTTTACCGACATAACCTACTTCGGTGAATTTGGTCGCTTCGACTTTAATAAACGGCGCGTTCGCCAGTTTAGCCAGTCGACGGGCGATCTCGGTTTTACCGACACCGGTCGGACCGATCATCAGAATGTTTTTCGGTGTTACTTCATGACGCAGTTCTTCGTCAAGCTGCATGCGGCGCCAGCGGTTACGCAGCGCAATGGCCACGGCGCGCTTAGCGCTGTCCTGGCCGATGATAAAACGGTTCAGCTCGCTGACGATTTCGCGCGGAGTCATCTCAGACATGTTTTAATCCTTACGCCTTGGACGGTAATTCTTCGAAATTAACGTTATGGTTAGTGTAGATGCAGATATCACCCGCGATGTTCAGCGATTTTTCGACGATGTCGCGTGCACCCATCTCAGTATTTTCCAGCAGCGCACGGGCGGCTGCCTGGGCGAAAGGACCACCGGAACCGATGGCGATCAGATCATTTTCAGGCTGGATGACATCACCGTTGCCGCTGATGATCAGCGACGCTGACTCATCGGCGACCGCCAGTAATGCTTCAAGGCGGCGCAGCATGCGGTCAGTACGCCAGTCTTTGGCCAGCTCAACCGCGGCTTTCACCAGGTGGCCCTGATGCATTTCCAGTTTACGTTCGAAGAGTTCAAACAGGGTGAAGGCATCTGCAGTGCCGCCAGCGAACCCGGCGATCACTTTATCGTTGTATAAACGACGCACTTTTTTAACGTTGCCTTTCATCACGGTATTGCCGAGCGTAGCCTGGCCATCACCGCCAATCACTACCTGGCCGTTGCGTCGTACACTTACTATTGTTGTCACGGGCAGACCCCTTGTTGCATTCGGAAAAAGGCTCCGCGCACCAGGCGCGGAGGATCATGCAAACAGATATGGGGCGGGTTTGTCGGGTTTCAACCCCCGACGGCGAGCGGAATACAGCTGGAGTGACCGGAACTGCGCAGGCGTTTCAGGGTGCTATCGGCGGTGGCGCGGTCTTTATAAGGCCCGATAACCACACGATTCCAGCCGCCGCCGGTAGTAATCCGGCTTTCAAAACCTTCGAAGGCTAAGCCAGCACGTACCGATTCCGCCTGGTCAGTGCCTTTGAAGGAGCCACACTGCACCATCCAGCGCTGAGAAGAGGCTTTCTCGGCGGGCTTGGCCTTCGCCGTTTCCTGCGGTTTCGGTTGTGACACCGGCTCACGCGTAATCGGTGCAGGCTGCGTCTGGCGCTGTACATTTTGCTGCTGCTGCTGCTGCTGCTGCTGCTGCTGCTGCTGACGCTGTTGTTGCTGCTGCAATTGTTGCTGACGTTGCTGCTGCTGTTGCGCCTGCAACTGCTGGCGTTGTTGTTGTTGCTGTACCTGCTGCTGTTGACGTTGCAGTTGCTGCAACTGCTGCTGATGTTGCAGCGTTTGCTGACGCTGAGCCGGTGTCTGTTCGTTCCACGGCACTTCGTTCAGCTGCGTTGGCTGCTGACGCATGTCGGCCTGCATCTGCTCCAGCAACTGGCGCTGCTCGTCGGTCAGCTGCGTCTGCGACTTCACTTCACCGCCTGATGAGGGCTCGATAGGCGTCGGCACGGTGACCTGGCGATTTTCCAGCTCTTTGATGTACTTCCAGCGCTCTTCTGGCTTAGGCGGTAAGCCATTACCGTTGGCTTTATGATCCGTAATGACCGGCACGTCCTCTTTCTTGTGATGCGCCAGGAACCATAAACCACCGGCAAAGGTCACCAACACCGCAACCGCCAGTACAATCATCAATTTTGATGTTCCCGAACCGCCCTTACTCTTCTTGCCACGGCTGGGGCTTTTTTTGCGACGCGTCCCTGTTGAACGCCCGCGGCCTACATAATCTTTTTGTGCCACTCTCGTTCTGATACCCTTCAAAAAATAGTGCCAAATGGGCGAATCGATAGTTTTTACGCGCCCGGCAAGGAGTCCGCCATGTTACTTAAGGGCCGGAACTTTGACCAGCAGTGTTCGCCTTAAGAATCTACTGAAAAAAGTGCCAGATTTCGCTTATTTTTCACGCTTTTTTGCTGGCGCTGTGCTGCCACGAATGGTCAGCCCGGCATCCAGCAGCCGCGATCCACTGCTGACGCGTTTGCCCTGCAACTCATCCAGCAGCAGCAACATCGCTTCCCGGCCGATCTGATAACGCGGCTGCGTCACGGTGGTCAGCGGTGGCTCGCAGTAACGCGATAGCTCAATATCATCAAACCCGACGACCGACAGATCGTCCGGTATCCGCAGTCCGCTGCGTCTGGCCTGATTCATCGCCCCGAGCGCCATGATATCACTGTGGCAGAACAGGGCGCGTGGCGGTTGTGGCAGCGACAGCAGTTGTTTCATCGCCGCCACGCCCGCTTCAAAGGTAAAATCGCCCCGTACAATATAGGTGGGATCGACGGTTAAGCCGCTGCGGCGCATCGCCTGGACGTAACCCTGCAGGCGATACTGACAGAGCGGCATCTCTTCCGGTCCGGCGATACAGGCGATTTGCCGGTGTCCCAACTGCAGCAGATGATTGACCGCTTCAAACGCGGCGGTCAGGTTATCGATGTGTACGGTGGGCAGTGACATTTCCGGCGCAAACTCATTTGCCATCACCATCGGTGGCAAATTGCGCTGTTCATCGACGCTGGCATCAAAGGGGAGCTGTGAACCCAGCAGCACCATGCCATCGATCTGCCGCGTCAGCATCAGGTTCAGAAAGGTTCTTTCCTGCTGATTCTGGTGCGCGCAGTCGCCAATCAGGACCAGATAGCCCTCTGCGGCCGCCGTGACTTCGACGCCGCGAATGATTTCGCTGAAGAAGGGATCGCAGATGTCGGGAACAATCACCAGAATGGTCTGGGTATCGTTACGGCGCGCGTTGCGGGTCAGCCCATGCGGCGCATATCCCACCGCCGCAACCGCCTGCTCAACTTTCTGCCGGGTGGCGGCAGAGACTTTCTCCGGGTTCATCAGCGCACGCGAAACGGTGGCGGTTGAGACGCCCGCTTTTTCCGCTACGTCTTTCATGGTGGCGGCGGGCGGTTGTTGATTCTGCTCCAACACATGCTCCTGACGCGTTATGGCGCGTTCGATTCTGTTTTGCCTGATCTAAAAGCAAGCCGGGCAACATTGTTAACGATTGCCCGGCTGGTTGTTACTTAATTTGCATAAAAATTGTGACTTATGCGACTTTTTTCGATCTGGCTCGCAGTGTCAGCCGCATCAGCTCTCGGTGGGATCGATATCCAGCGTCCATTTTACTTTGCGCGCGGCGGGCAGGGTCGAAACCAGCGGCAATGAGCTGCTCAGTAACTGTTGCAGACGCTGGCGTGAAGGATGCTGCACCAGCAACTGCCAGCGCCAGCGGCCGCTGCGTTTTGGCTGCAGGGCGGGTAGTGGTCCCATAAACCACATCGCGCTGTCATTCAGCGGGCTCGATTCCAGCAGATTTCGCAGCTGCTGCAGAAATTCCGCCGCCTGTTGGTTATCCATATCTTCCGCCCGGAACAGTGCGTGGCGGCTCCATGGCGGCAGGAACACCGCCTGGCGCTCCAGCAGCGCCTGCTGGGCAAAGGCAAAATAACCTTTATGCAGCAGGGTCTGCAGCAACGGGTGTTCCGGATGGTGGGTCTGCAGCAGCACTTCGCCCTGTTTACCGGCCCGGCCGGCGCGACCGGCAACCTGCGTGTAGAGCTGGGCAAACCGTTCTGCCGCGCGGAAATCAGCCGAGAAAAGGGCACCATCCACATCCAGCAGCGAGACCAGTGTGACGTCGGGGAAATGGTGGCCTTTTGCCAGCATCTGGGTACCGACCAGGATGCGGGCGCCGCCGCGATGAACATCGGCCAGATGCTGCTCCAGCGCACCTTTGCGGCTGGTGGTATCACGATCGATGCGCGATACCGGGATGCCGGGAAACAGCGTGCCGAGCTGCTGTTCCAGCTGCTCGGTGCCGACGCCCACCGGCAGCAAATGGGTCGAGCCACATTGCGGACATTGATTAGGCAGCGGTCGCTGGCTGTCGCAATGGTGGCAGCGTAGCTGGCGGTGATGCTGATGCAATGTGTAGTAGCGGTCACAGCGCGAACATTCGGCAATCCAGCCACAATCGTGACACAACAGGGCCGGTGAAAAGCCGCGGCGGTTCAGAAATAGCAGGACCTGATTGTCGGCCTGCAAATGATGACGCATTTTGCCGATCAGCGCCGGTGCCAGGCCGCCAGTCAGCTGCACGCCTTTCAGATCGATCAACTGTTGCAGGGCCGGTCGGGCATTGCCGGCGCGTTTCGTCAGGTCGAGCTGACGATATTTACCGCTGCGTACGTTGTGCAGCGTCTCCAGCGCCGGTGTCGCCGATCCCATCACTATCGGGATGTTCTCTTCATGCGCGCGGAATACTGCCAGATCGCGTGCCTGGTACCGCCAGCCTTCCTGCTGTTTATAGGAGCTGTCGTGCTCTTCATCAATGATGATTACCCCAGGACGCGCCAGTGGAGTAAACAGGGCCGAGCGGGTGCCGATCACGATAGCCGTTTCGCCCCGTCGCGCGCGCAGCCATACCGCCAGCCGTTCACTGTCATTTAAGGCAGAGTGGAGCACATCGATCGGCGCATCAAAGCGCTCACGGAAACGGGCAATGGTTTGCGGGGTTAGGCCAATTTCGGGTACCAGCACCAGCGCCTGCTTGCCGCGTGACAGCACATTCTCCAGCACGCTGAGATAAACCTCGGTTTTGCCGGAGCCGGTGATGCCCGCCAGCAGCCACGCGGCATACTGTTCATCTTCTGCCCGGATTGCGCCGACCGCCATCGCCTGATCGGTATTCAGCCGCAGGCGTTCGCCTTTGATCGCGAAGGTGGTGCGCCAGTCATGCATCTGCGGCTGATGTTCATGCAGATCGCACAGACCTTTAGCCCGCAGCGCCTGCATTGCCGCATCCGTCAGATCGTGTTCGCTGACCTGATGACGATAGAGCGGCCGCTGACGTAAGGCGGCCAGCGCCTGCTGCTGTTTCGGCGCGCGTTTTAAGCTTTCGGGTGCTGTAGCGCGACCCTGCTCGGTGATCACCCATTGCCATAATGGATTGTCCTGCGCCGGTTTACCCTGACGCAGCAGCACCGGTATCGCATGGCTCAGCACTTCGCCAGTCGGCGAATGGTAGTAGCTGGCCGCCCAGTTGAGAATGCGCCACAACGACGGCGGATAGAGTGATTCGCTGTCCAGCACCTCCGCAACGCGCTTCAGTTGCGCTTCCGGCAGATCGCTGTTGTCACGCAGCGCAACGACAATGCCGATCATTTTGCGATTGCCGAAGGGCACGCTCACACGACCGCCAATTACCGGCTGCGCACCCACAGGAGGCAGATAGTCAAACAGGCGGGGCAAGGGGACGGGCAGGGCAACCTGAACAACGGGCATAGCAATCTCTTTCCGGCTCAATCATCGGGGAAGATAGTGTACACGCTGGCCCCGATGGCGGGTATCTCAGCAGAGATTTGCAGCAATCAGAAGTTAGCTGTATAATGTTGCGCCTTCGGTGAGAAAGATCTTGCCGGAGTCCACCCTTTATTGTTCAACCGCGTGTGGTGCTGTGCGGGTTACGACCTGGCACGGAGAGCGACACGGCCTTATCTGAGGTTTCCCATGAAACAAGGTATTCACCCGAAATACGAAGCAGTTACTATCAAATGTACCTGCGGCAACGAGATTCACACCCGTTCAACACTGACTCACGAACTGAACCTGGACGTTTGTGGTAAATGCCACCCGTTCTATACCGGTAAGCAGCGTGAAGTGGCAACTGGTGGCCGTGTTGACCGCTTTAACAAGCGTTTCAGCGTGCCAGGCGCTAAAAAATAAGATTAAAAGGCACCTGAACCTGCGGGTTCGGCGGCAAGAAAAACCCAGCTTCGGCTGGGTTTTTTTATAGCGTTTTTTTACTGACGGGTAGGTTTATTACAAACTGGTGCCCGGTTCTGATGGTGCTACAGGCTTATTCAGTTCAAGGGTCTGCGTCGTATAGTTGCCATCCAGCTCACGCAGACTCGCGATCTTAGGCGCAGTAATGGTGATTTTATCCGCCTTCATGGTGCCTTTGGTGCAAAATACCCACCATACGCAGGATGAATTACTGATTTTCTCATCGGTAATCAGCGCCAGCGTTCCCGCTTCCATGCTGCCGGTATTATATATCCCGTTTTTGCCAAATACACTTAACATTCCGGTAGCTTGCAGACTCCCTTCGTTGCGAACTTCATTTGCAACAACAAAAACATGCTGACCCGTCAGGCTGGCGGCGTTAGAAAATGTTGGCGCAGAAAGATAGGCTGAACCCTGAGTGGTGACATCGCCGCCTGATAAAAGGTTGATTTCATTAACGGCATCTACACTGAGTGTACCGGCCTTTAATGAACCTGAGTTGAGCACACTGGTTTTGTAGAGAGCTTTGATTGATCCATCAACCGGGCCATAACCTGTCTCCATTATCAGATTATTCCCTGCTATGATTTTTCCTGTATTTTCAATATTATCGGCCAAAGAAGCGATCTTTATATCTCCCGCCGCACTGATTTTCGCATTTTCGCTATTATAAAATTTTCCCACTGTCGCAATGGTGGCTCTATCTAATGTTTCAATCGTACCATCATTGGTAAATGAACCCTTTATCTGCAATACTGCCTGGCCAGAAGATAAATAGCCTTTATTGACCATTTCGTGACTGGCAGACGCACTAATGAGGCCGCTTTTAATAGTGCCATTGTTAATTAATGCGCCATTCGATGCGATAAAAAGGCCACTAGCGTCTAGTATGCCGTTATTATTTACCCCAGCACCCGCCTCAGTAGTTTTCAGTTGAATAATTCCTGCCGTTACGCCACCCAACGCGCTGACATCAATACTGTTAGCGTAACGCACGCTGTTTTCCGCTGCCGTTACCAGGCCGGAAGCGATATCGTAATCATAGCTACCGGCGATAGCGTTCAACTGGCTGGTCTCTACCTGACCGCGGATGTTAATTTGCTGCGCCAGCAGGTCGGTATAATCTGCCCCTTTCAGGCCATCACCGCTGACAGCAATCGAACCCTGTGCCACTTTAAAGCCGGTTAATGCACCATCGCTGAAGGTTGGCGTGCCGGTGGTGAGGGTGGCTCGTCCGGTATTAATAAAGCCGCAGCCAGAACAGCTAATGCCGTTAGGGTTAGCGATAATCACATCAGCCTTCTGACCAGCAACTTCTATATAACCGTTAAGATAAGAGGGGTTTTTCGAAATTACCTCATTAAGAATCAGGCTAGCAGGGCCGTCCAGATTACTATTATGCGCGATATTACCTCTTTCACGGATTAAATCTGTTGTGCTGTTATTAATGATCATGCCCTGAGAAGGGACATTAAAATTCTGATACATATTATGCGAAAGACCATTCGCATCGGCTTTATTGATATTAACCACCGTTGAACCATTTGCATGGGTGTAAAGATCAAGTGCAGCAAAGGAAGACTGACTGCTGAGCGTAGCTAACGTCGCCAGAAATAATAAATTAATTTTAAGACTTTTCATTTTTATCCCTTTAAGTAATGATGTTTTTAAACTCTGTTTAACGGTAGTGATGGTAAAACTTTTCTCCTTTTCTCAGTATTTCCATTGCAGAGAGAAACCCAGCGTAAGGGGATCCGTGTGTAAGCCCTGTGGCTTTTTAAGAGGCGTGCCGGAAAAAAGATCAAGGTAGGTTTGCTGATATTTACCTCGCAAGCCGACGACGCTGCCGATAACCGTTTTCCCGTTGTAATATTGTTGACTCTGATGGCCATAAACCTGACCTGCATCAACGCCGATATAAGGTTGTATGGCCTTGTCGGGAAATATCCAGCTGATGTCGTTGCGCCAGTACCATCCCTTATTATCCTGAAGCGAATTTTCACCATCGAATCCGCGTACCGTCCAGCGATTTGCCAGTGAAAAACGACTCAGCGAAGAAACATTATCGGGTGAATATTGCAGGCTAAAATGGGGAGAATAGTTCAGCCAGTTACCGTAAAAAAGGAAGTTCACGGAGCCTTGCAGATCTAAGGTAACAATCCTGCCTTCTTTATCGATGAGTTTATATTCCTGCTCAACAGTCTGATGACTATTAAACCATGGCATCTTTTTTTGGTAACTCAGGCTGGCTGCCAGACCGGCATTATCGTAACTGAGCTGATGTTGCAGTACGGCTTTCCATCCCGCATTTTTCTTATGCATGCTGACGAGATTGAAACCATTGAGCGCATAGCGGGATTCGGTATTGAATATTTGCAGGCCAGCCGTCGTAGTCTGATGTTCGGTACGCGAGAGCAGGCGATTAAGTTGCGCGCTGTAGTAGCTGTTTTTGTTATTCAGCCGCCAGTTGGTCCAGTTACCGATCATATATTGTTGATACTGGCTCTGGCTGGCGTACAGATCGAGCCACCAGTAACCCCATGGAACAGAATAGCCAATCGATTTATTACTGTTACCTTTTACGGTATGTTTTGGCGCGATGTCGTGGCCATAGGAAGCATATAGCGTGTCACTCAGTGAGGTGATGTTATTTAAATAGAGTGCTGCGCCTCCCTGATAACGCCCGGTTGAGACCGAACCCGCATCATTGATCCACGCCCCCACCTGCCAGTATTTATCTTGTTCGCGCTGGATATAAAGATCACTTTTATTTTTCTCACGGCCAGGTGATACATTGATCCTGACCTGCGAACCCGGTACGCGCTGCAGATTAAAACTGCCCTGTTCGAGATCGCTTAGTTCGAGGATGTCGCCCGCTTTCAGCGGCAGGGTATTACGCAGACTGATATAATCGCCGCTGGCTTTATTAACCACGATATTGCCAATTTTACCGGCATTGATTTCAAAGGTTAACGCATGATCCGATAAATTCTGATTGGGTAAGTTAACCCGTGTGGTGATATAGCCCAGCCTGATAATTTCGTTTTGCAGGGTTTTTGCCAGCAGATTTATGCCCGCAATACCCAGACATTGACCTTCGGCCTGAGAGGTAAAATAACGTAATTTTTCAAGGTGAAGTTTTTTGCTATCCTGACGTAAATAAACCTTATCAATTTGGTAGCAATTCGATTCGTGTGGAAAACGGATCGCCTGACGTTCAATACCCCTTTTCTCAGATACGCTTTTTTGTGGTTTGGGGATTAACTGTTGTTTGCGAATCTGGTCCTGTAAAAGTGCATTAGCTTCGCTGTTTTTTTCTGCCACCGGCAGCACTGCATTTGCCAGGCCGGAAAAGGAAAAGGCCGAAAGGGTAAACAGATTAATAATTAAAAATAAGCGCTTTTGTTTTTTTGTTATAGATTTCAGTGCCATCATGCTTCCTGCAGACTCATTGCTTTGGCGGAAATCTTACGGAGTCAGCTAATCAGGAACAATAGTAATTCCTCCATTCAGTAATTGAATATAATCTCATCCTGGAATGAAAATATCCCGATAATATAAAAATGCGATGGATGTTATTACTATACGAATAAATCGTACTGAAAAAAGTCAGAATGGCGGGGCAGGCGGAAAGATAGAAAATGCGTCACCACAGATTAAGGTCAGATGAGCAGCACCCTTGCGGAGACTGCTCATCTGAAACAAAGCGATGTTAAGCGAAACAGGCCTGACGGATTAATATTCCCAGGTATCTGGATCGATACCCATGTCGCGCATGATCTTTTTCGCTTCTTCCGGAATCTCATCGCTGCGCTCTTTACGCAGGTCAACATCATCTGGCAGTGGCTGGCCGGTAAAAGCATGCAAAAACGCTTCACACAGTAGCTCACTGTTGGTGGCGTGACGCAGGTTGTTGACCTGACGACGGGTACGCTCATCCGTTAAAATCTTCAGCACGCTCAATGGGATAGAAACCGTAATCTTCTTGACCTGCTCGCTCTTCTTACCGTGCTCGGCGTACGGGCTGATATATTCGCCGTTCCATTCAGCCATGGGATACCTTAATTAATAAACGTTAAAAGTGAGGAAATCAGCGAATTATGCCTGATTTTTCCCTGCCTGACCCCTGATATGGAGGGTTTTCTTCGCTCACAGCGTCTGAATTATCGGGTGAGCGCCAGGCGATGACGCATAATTTTAGCGGTTATTGCGTTTCTGCTCAATCTATACGCAAAGACATTTAGATGTCCAGATGTATTGACGTCTAATTAGAGGGTGATATCCTGTGCCTCAACATTTCACATTTCAGGAACAATAAGCCCCATGACGCGCAAACAGGCAACCATCGCAGTACGCAGCGGTTTGAATGATGACGAGCAATATGGCTGCGTTGTCCCACCGATTCACCTCTCCAGCACCTATAACTTCCTGGATTTCAACGAGCCACGCGCACATGACTATTCACGTCGCGGTAATCCAACCCGCGATGTGGTGCAACGGACGCTGGCCGAACTGGAAGGCGGGGCAGGCGCGGTATTAACCAATACCGGCATGTCGGCTATTCACCTGGTGACGACGGTGTTCCTGAAGCCTGGCGACCTGTTGGTGGCGCCACACGACTGTTATGGCGGCAGCTACCGGTTGTTTGACAGCCTGAGCAAGCGCGGTGCTTATCGGGTGAAATTTGTCGATCAGGGTGACCTGAATGCGCTGCAGGCGGCGTTGGATGAAAAACCGAAGCTGGTGCTGATCGAAAGCCCCAGCAATCCACTGTTGCGCGTGGTCGATATCAGTGCGATCTGCGGCGCCGCACGCGCTGCTGGCGCCCTCAGCGTAGTGGATAACACCTTTATGAGTCCGGCGTTACAGAATCCGCTGGCACTGGGCGCGGACCTGGTGATCCACTCCTGCACCAAATACCTCAACGGTCATTCTGACGTGGTGGCGGGCGCGGTCATTGCCAAAGATCCTCAGCTGGCGACCGACCTGGCGTGGTGGGCTAACAACATTGGCGTCACCGGTTCGGCGTTTGACAGCTATCTGCTGCTGCGCGGCATCCGTACCTTAGCGCCACGCATGGCTGCGGCGCAACGGAACGCATTAGCAATTGTTGATTACCTGAAGCAACAGAAGCAGGTGAAAAAGTTGTATCATCCTTCGCTGCCGGAAAACGCCGGACACGAATATGCAGTGCGCCAGCAGCGCGGTTTTGGTGCGATGCTGAGCTTCGAGGTCGACGGTGATGAGGCCCTGCTGCGCCGCTTCCTGAAAGCGCTGCGGCTATTTACGCTGGCGGAATCACTGGGCGGGGTGGAGAGTCTGATTTCCCACACCGCGACCATGACGCATGCGGGAATGTCGGCAGAAGCACGGGCCGCAGCCGGCATCTCCGACACGCTGCTGCGTGTTTCTGTCGGCATCGAAGATCACGAAGATTTAATTGCCGATCTGGATAATGCATTCCGGATCGCAGCCGAGGGTTAAGCATGACGATTTCAGCAGGCGCGGGAACGCCGGATATCAGGCAGTTGCATAAATTTGGCGGCAGTAGCCTGGCGGATGCACGCTGCTATCAGCGTGTGGCCAGTATTATGGCGGACTACAGCCAGCCGGGCGACATGATGGTGGTGTCGGCGGCAGGCTCGACCACCAACCAGCTGATTAGCTGGCTGAAGCTCAGCCAGAGCGATCGGTTGTCTGCGCACCAGGTGCAACAGGCTTTACGGCGTTATCAAAGCGAGCTGATTAGCGCGCTGCTGCCTGCTGAGATCGCTGAACCGTTAGTCTCGGCATTCATCCGCGATCTGGAGAAGCTGGCCGCCCTGCTGGATGGCACGCTGACGGACGCGGTGTATGCCGAAGTGGTCGGGCACGGTGAAATCTGGTCGGCCCGCCTGATGGCCGCGGTGCTGAGCCAGCGTGATATGCAGGCCTGCTGGCTGGATGCGCGCGATTTTCTGCGTGCTGAACGGGCCGCGCAACCGCAGGTGGATGAAGGCAAGTCGTGGCCACTGCTGCAAACCCTGCTGGCACAACATCCGCACAAGCGCATCGTGGTGACCGGCTTCATCAGCCGTAACGACGCCGGTGAAACGGTGCTGCTCGGACGTAACGGTTCCGACTATTCCGCGACGCAGATTGGCGCGCTGGCGGGCGTCGGTCGCGTCACCATCTGGAGCGATGTGGCCGGCGTGTACAGTGCCGATCCGCGTAAAGTGTCGGATGCTTGTCTGCTGCCGTTGTTAAGGCTGGATGAAGCCAGTGAACTGGCGCGCCTTGCCGCCCCGGTGTTGCATACCCGCACACTGCAGCCGGTCTCGGGCAGCGACATTGATCTGCAACTGCGCTGCAGCTACCAGCCGGAGCAGGGTTCAACCCGCATTGAGCGCGTACTGGCTTCCGGTACCGGCGCCCGTATCGTGACCAGTCACGATGACGTTTGCCTGATTGAGATTCTGCTGCCGGAACAGCACGATTTCAGCCTGCTGCATAAAGAGATCGATCTGCTGCTGAAGCGCGCTCAGCTACGTCCGCTGGCGGTGGGTGTGCATCCCGACCGCCAACTGCTGCAGCTCTGCTACACCTCAGAAGTGGTCAACAGCGCTTTTTCGCTGCTCCAGGATGCCGGTCTGCCGGGCCATCTGCAACTGCGTGATGGGCTGGCGCTGGTGGCGCTGGTGGGCGCGGGCGTCACCAGCAATCCGCTGCATACCCACCGTTTCTGGCAGCAGTTAAAAGACCAGCCGGTAGAGTTTATCTGGCAGTCAGAAGAGCACATCAGCGTGGTGGCGGTGCTGCGCGTCGGTCCGACCCGTCATCTGATCCAGGGATTGCACCAGTCGCTGTTCCGGGCGGAAAAGCGCATTGGCCTGATGCTGTTCGGTAAAGGTAATATCGGTTCGCGCTGGCTGGAACTGTTTGCCCGTGATCACGAAAACCTGTCGGCTCGTACCGGATTTGAATTTGTGCTGGCCGGTGTGGCCGATAGCCGCCGTAGCCTGCTGAGTTACGACGGACTGGACGCCAGCCGGGCGCTGGCCTTCTTTGATGATGAAGCGGTAGAACGTGATGAAGAATCGCTGTTCCTGTGGATGCGGGCGCACCCGTTTGACGACTTAGTGGTGCTGGACGTCACGGCCAGCACGCCGCTGGCGCAGCAGTACCTCGATTTCGCCAGTCACGGTTTTCACGTCATCAGTGCCAATAAGGTAGCGGGCGCGTCGGACAGCCAGACGTGGCGGCAAATCCGCGATGCCTTTACCAAAACCGGCCGTCACTGGTTATATAACGCCACGGTAGGGGCTGGCCTGCCGATTAACTACACGGTGCGCGATCTGCGCGACAGCGGCGACACTATCCTGGCGATCAGCGGCATCTTCTCTGGCACGCTGTCGTGGCTGTTCCTGCAGTTTGACGGCACGGTGCCGTTCACCGAGCTGGTGGATCAGGCGTGGCAGCAGGGTTTAACCGAGCCCGATCCGCGCGTCGATCTCTCCGGACAGGACGTGATGCGTAAGCTGGTGATTCTGGCGCGTGAAGCGGGATATGACATCGAACCGGATCAGGTTCGGGTTGAATCTCTGGTGCCGGATAACGGCCAGCAGGGTTCGATCGACCATTTCTTTGAAAATGGTGAAGAGCTGAATGAACAGATGCTGCAACGACTGGAAGCTGCGCAGGAGCTGGGCTTAGTGCTGCGCTATGTTGCCCGTTTTGATGGCAACGGCAAAGCCCGGGTCGGCGTCGAAGCCGTGCGACCGGAGCATCCGCTGGCCGCATTGTTGCCGTGCGATAACGTTTTTGCCATTGAAAGCCGCTGGTATCGTGATAATCCGCTGGTGATCCGCGGTCCGGGTGCGGGACGTGATGTCACAGCGGGCGCCATTCAGTCAGATATCAATCGCCTGGCGCAACTGCTGTAATCCTTTCTTCTCAGGCGCTTCGGCGCCTGTTCTCGTCTTTAATCCTCACCCATCATGAATTTCCTTCAGGTTGAATGAAAATTTATCACCGCAGTTGATCATTTTTTAGTTGACGCTGGTGCCGGATTCGGTCATTTTGAACATCTGGACGTCTAAACGTATGGATGTTTACAGATCGACAGTTAACCGATGTGATCGATGAGGATGCAGGATGAGTTTCTTTCATGCCAATCAGCGCGAAGCGCTAAACCAGAGCCTGGCAGAGCTGAACGGGCAAATTAATGTCTCATTTGAATTCTTTCCGCCGCGTACCAGCGAAATGGAAGCGACGCTGTGGACCTCAATCGATCGCCTGAGCAGCCTGAAACCAAAATTCGTCTCTGTCACCTACGGCGCGAACTCTGGCGAGCGCGATCGTACCCACAGCATCATCAAAGGGATTAAAGATCGCACCGGTCTGGAAGCCGCACCGCATCTGACCTGTGTCGATGCCACGCGAGAAGAGTTACGCACCATCGCGCAGGATTACTGGAACAACGGTATCCGCCATATCGTGGCGCTGCGCGGTGACCTGCCGCCAGGCGGCGGTAAGCCAGAAATGTATGGCTGCGATCTGGTCTCGCTGCTGAAAGAAGTTGGTGATTTTGATATATCGGTTGCGGCTTATCCGGAAGTCCACCCGGAAGCCAAAAGCGCGCAGGCCGATCTGATTAACCTGAAGCGCAAAATTGATGCCGGCGCGAACCGGGCGATCACCCAGTTCTTTTTCGACGTCGAAAGCTATTTACGCTTCCGCGATCGCTGTGTGTCGACCGGCATCGACGTAGAGATCGTGCCCGGTATTCTGCCGGTCTCAAACTTTAAACAGCTGCAACGCTTCGCCACGCTGACCAATGTACGCGTGCCGGGCTGGATGAATGCAATGTTTGCCGGGCTGGATGATGATGCTGAGACGCGCAAAATGGTAGGTGCCAACATCGCGATGGATATGGTGAAGATTCTGTCGCGCGAAGGCGTGAAAGATTTCCACTTCTACACGCTGAACCGTGCCGAAATGAGTTATGCCATCTGCCACACTCTGGGGGTGCGTCCCGCCGCCGCGGCCGCCTGATTCGACCGCTCCAGCCAATAAAAAAGTCGGGCTTATCCCGACTTTTTTGTTATCAGTAGCAGGCGCGAATACCGCGCCTGCACCGGCTTAACCGGTATTGCGCATGCCGGCTGCCACACCCGCAATGGTCACCATTAATGCCTGCTCTACGCGTGCATCCGGCTCATCACCACGGGCTTCCTGAGCACGTGAACGATGCAGCAGTTCCGCCTGCAGCACGTTAAGAGGATCGGTATAGACGTTACGCAGCGCAATCGACTCAGCAATCCACGGCTGATCGGCCATCAGGTGAGAGTCGTTAGCAATGGTCAGTACCGCTTTGATATCCGCATCCAGCTGGTCGCGCAGCTGTTTGCCCAGCGGCCAGAGTGATTTTTCGACCAGCCGCTGATCGTAATATTCCGCCAGCCACAGGTCGGCTTTCGAGAACACCATCTCCAGCATGCCGAGGCGAGTGGAAAAGAACGGCCAGTCGCGGCACATCGCTTCCAGCTGATCCTGATGGCCCGCCGCCATCGCCTGTTGCAGCGCCGCACCGGCACCCAGCCAGGCAGGGAGCATCAGACGGTTTTGCGTCCAGGCGAAAATCCATGGAATCGCACGCAGCGACTCTACGCCGCCGGTCGGACGACGCTTGGCCGGACGTGAGCCCAGCGGCAGTTTACCCAGCTCCTGCTCCGGTGTCGCTGAACGGAAGTAAGGCACAAAATCTTCGTTTTCACGCACATAGCCACGATACATCGCACAGGAGTCGGCAGAGAGCTGATCCATGATGTCGCGCCATTCGCGTTTTGGCTCCGGCGGCGGCATCAGGTTCGCTTCGAGAATCGCGCCGGTGTAGAGCGACAGGCTGGCGATGGTGACTTCCGGTAAACCATATTTGAAGCGGATCATCTCGCCCTGTTCGGTGACGCGCAGGCCGCCACGCAGGCTGCCCGGTGGCTGTGACAGCAGAGCCGCATGTGCCGGTGCGCCGCCACGGCCAATGGTGCCGCCGCGTCCGTGGAACAGCGTCAGCGAAATCCCGGCTTTTTCACAGGTTTTGATCAGCGCATCCTGCGCCTGATACTGCGCCCAGCTGGCTGCCATGACGCCGGCATCTTTCGCCGAGTCAGAATAGCCAATCATCACCATCTGTTTGCCCTGAATAAAGCCGCGATACCAGTCAATGCTCAGCAGCTGGCTCATCACATCGTTGGCATTATTCAGGTCATCGAGCGTTTCAAACAGCGGTGCCACCGGCATGGCATAGTTGATGCCCGCTTCTTTCAGTAACAGGTGAACCGCCAGCACGTCAGACGGCGTTTTCGCCATTGAGATAACGTAAGCGGCGATCGAGCCCTGTGGGGCTTCAGCCGCAACGCGGCAGGTTTCCAGCACTTCGCGCGTCTCATCGCTGGGTTCCCAGCTGCGCGGCAGTAGCGGACGTTTTGAATTCAATTCGCGGATCAGGAAGGCCTGTTTGTCCGCTTCGGACCAGCTTTCATAATCGCCGAGGCCGAGATAGCGGGTCACTTCCGCAATGGCTTCGGTATGACGGGTGCTCTCCTGGCGCAGGTCGATACGCACCAGCGGCACGCCAAAGCACTTCACGCGGCGCAGCGTATCCAGCAGCTGGCCGTTGGCGATGATGCCCATGCCGCACTGCTGCAGTGACTGATAAATGGCATACAGCGGATCCCACAATTGGTCGTTGGAGACCAGCAGGTCCGCCGGACGCGGCAGACGTTCGCCTTTCAGTCGACGTTCAAGGAATGCCTGCGTGGTCATCAGCTGACTGCGCAGACGTTTCAGGATCATCCGGTAAGGTTCCAGCGCGTCCGGATCGCCGCTCAGTTCGCGCACTTCTTCGCTGCACTCCGACATCGACAGCTCAGAGATCAGCACGCCAATGTCACGCAGGAACAGATCGGCCGCTTTCCAGCGACTCAGTTGCATCGCGTGGCGGGTAATGGCGGCTGTGACGTTAGGGTTGCCGTCACGATCGCCGCCCATCCATGAGGTGAACTGCACCGGCACGAAATCGACCGGCAGTTTAATCCCGAAGGCTTCTTCGACCTGCTCGTTCAGCTCGCGCAGAAAAGCCGGAACGCCTTCCCATAAGCTGTTCTCGACCACGGCGAAGCCCCATTTGGCTTCATCAATCGGGGTCGGACGATATTTGCGGATCTCGTCGGTATGCCAGGCCTGCGCCACCAGCTGGCGCAGACGGCGCATAATCTGGTTACGTTCGTAATCGGAAATGTCACTGTGATCGAGTTGCTTGAGGCAACTGTTGACCTCCACCAGCTTGTGAATCAGCGTGCGGCGGGTGATTTCGGTCGGGTGCGCAGTCAGCACCAGCTCCAGCGACAGCGACTCAATCGCCTCACGGATCGCGGTTTCGCTGATGTCTTTCTGCTGTTTCAGGGTTTCGAAGGTCTTTTTCAGCAGTTCAGGATGGTTTGCGCCTTCACCGCTGTGCGAGATGGTCTGGTACTGCTCAGCCACGTTGGTGAGGTTCAGAAACTGGCTAAACGCGCGGGCCACCGGCAGTAACTCGTCATTGGAGAGGTTTTGCAGCGTATTAAGCAGTTCCTTACGATGAGTGTCATTACCTGCACGGGATGACTTGGAGAGCTTACGGATGGTTTCCACCCGGTCGAGGATGTTCTCGCCCAGCGCATCCTTAATCGTATCCCCGAGCAGTTTGCCGAGCATACTGACATTACTTCGCATTGCGGAATATTGTTCGTTCATTGGACCCTGACACCCTTATCGTCTTGAAAAACTTCTACACCCGACCCTTTTCAGGCAGCAGAAAAAGCAGCAACTTTATCTTCCCGGTAATGTACGGGGAATTTGCTCAGTTGCCGCCTGTCTGCAATCTGAAAATATCTGGATAGTTACCCGGTGGGCATAACAACGTCTTTTATCTAGCCACGTAAACCTGTCCACGTCAAATGCGTTAAAGTGGGGCGAACGTGCGGCTAACTAACCGAAATTCATGGAATTTATTTGGGACGGAGCGGGATAAGTTATTCTTATTGTTAAATCCCGCAGAATGACCGGGCATTTTACTGATATCACAGTGAAATGCCCCATTTGCTGTTAATCAGTGACAAAAATGCTGCACAACCTGACTGATAAGCGCCCGCGTCGGCTTAATAAATGCGGTATCAATAAATTCGTCTGGCTGATGCGCCTGATTGATCGAGCCCGGACCCAGTACCAGCGTCGGGCAGAGCTGCTGAATAAAGGGTGCCTCGGTGCAGTAGTTCACCACTTCGGTTGGCGTACCGAGTAATTTCTCGACCACGCTGACCAGTTCATGGTTCGCCGGGCATTCGTAACCCGGAATCGGCGGATGCAGCTCTGCGACCGTCACACGGCCAGGCCATCGTGCACTGACCGGGGCCAGCGCGTCGTTCAGCAGTCCATCCAGATCGCTGAGCGATAAGCCCGGCAACGGCCGGATATCCATATGCAGTTCACAGCAGGCGCAGATGCGATTAGCCGCATCGCCACCGTGAATATGCCCGAAGTTCATCGTGGGATAGGGAATAGCGAAACCATCGTGGTGATAGCGCTCTTTTAGCGTATTGCGCAGTTGCATCAGATGGGTAATCGATTCATGCATCAGTTCAATGGCGTTGACGCCGCGCGCCGGCTCGCTGGAGTGGCCCGACTTGCCTTCAATACGGATCACGTTCGACAGGTGCCCTTTGTGCGCGCGAACCGGCTTGAGTGAGGTTGGTTCGCCAATGATGGCGCAATCCGGACGCAGCTGGGTCGATTCAGAAAAGTATTTAGCGCCGGCCATGGTGGTCTCTTCATCGGCGGTGGCGAGGATGTAGAGTGGCTTGCTCAGCGTCGTGACATCCACATCCCGCAGCGTATCGAGAATAAAGGCGAAAAAGCCTTTCATATCTGCGGTGCCGAGGCCGTAGAGTTTGTTGTCGTGCTCGGTCAGGGTAAAGGGATCGCGGGTCCAGCGGCCATCGTCGAACGGCACGGTGTCAGTATGACCGGCTAACAGCAGCCCGCCTGCGCCGTCACCGGTCCGGGCCAGCATATTAAATTTATTGCGGGTGCCGGGCACCGGCTGAACTTCAACGCTGAAGCCGAGGTCGCGAAACCAGCCAGCCAGCAAATTGATTAAAGTTTCATTACTCTGGTCCAGTGCGGCATCGGTTGCGCTGATTGACGGTGTGGCGATCAACTGGCGGTAGAGTTCGATAAAAGGCGGTAATTTTGTCTTCACTGTTGACGGTCCTTGAGTTAGGATGTATCAATATTCATGCATTAATAGTGAATAAAAATACATTAACGTCGTCTGCATGTGAACCTTAAATCGCTGCAAACGACATTGTGGGCAACGGGGCAAGGCCGCGACCCGGAACGTGTGACTGTAAAAAGGGTTACAGCCTGATGTTGAATACGCTGATCGTGGGTGCCAGTGGTTACGCTGGCGTAGAGCTCGCCACCTTCCTGAATCGCCATCCAGATATCAACATAACCGCTTTAGCGGTTTCGGCGCAAAGTCCCGATGCGGGTAAGCGCTTGTCCGATCTGCATCCGCAGCTGAAAGGGGTGGTGGATCTGCCGCTACAGCCGTTGAGCCATGCGGCGGAATGGGCAGATAAAGTGGATGTGGTTTTTCTGGCGACGGCCCATGAAGTCAGCCACGATCTGGCTCCGGAATTTCTCAAGGCCGGTTGTGTGGTATTCGACCTGTCCGGTGCCTTCCGCGTCAATGATCCCGCGTTTTATACCCGCTTCTATGGCTTCACCCATCAGCATGGCGACTGGCTGGATAAAGCGGTCTATGGCCTGGCGGAATATCAGCATCAGCAGATTAAGCAGGCACAGCTGGTGGCCGTGCCGGGTTGTTACCCGACGGCGGCCCAGCTGGCGCTGAAACCGCTGGTGGAGGCGGGCCTGCTGAATACGGCACAGTGGCCGGTGATCAACGCCACCAGCGGCGTGAGCGGCGCAGGGCGTAAAGCCAGCGTCGGCACCAGCTTTTGCGAAGTCAGCCTGCAGCCTTACGGTCTGTTCAACCATCGTCATCACCCGGAAATCGTGGCGCATCTTGGTACGCCGGTGATTTTCACGCCGCATCTGGGCAACTTCCCGCGCGGTATTCTGGCGACGATAACCTGCCGGTTAAATCCGGGCGTGAGCCGCGAAGACGTGGCGGCAGTGTTCCAGCGCGCGTATCACGATAAGCCACTGGTCCGGCTCTACGAGCAGGGCGTTCCGGCACTGAAAGCGGTGGTGGGTCTGCCGTATTGCGACATCGGTTTTGAGGTACAGGATGAGCACCTGATTGTGGTGGCCGCCGAAGATAACCTGCTGAAAGGCGCCGCGTCGCAGGCAGTCCAGTGTCTGAATATCCGCTTCGGCTTCCCTGAAACCACCTCACTGACCTAACGGACGAGTAAACCATGACCAATCCATTGATTATCAAGCTGGGCGGTGTGCTGTTAGACAGCGAAGAAGCGCTGGCCCGTCTGTTTGATGCGCTGCTGACTTATCGCAGTGCCCATCAGCGTCCGCTGATTATTGTTCACGGTGGCGGTTGCCTGGTGGATGAGCTGATGAAAAAGCTGGCGCTGCCGGTGAAGAAAAAGAACGGCCTGCGCGTCACGCCGGCCGATCAGATCGACATTATTACCGGTGCGCTGGCGGGAACTGCCAACAAAACCCTGCTGGCGTGGGCCAAAAAAACCGGCATCAACGCGGTTGGCCTCTGCCTTGGCGATGCCGGCATGGTTAACGTCACCCCGTTTGATGAAGAACTGGGCCACGTGGGTCACGCCATGCCGGGTAACCCGGCGCTGATGAACACCCTGCTGGCCGCTGGTTATATGCCGGTCGTCAGTTCTATCGGCATCACTGACGACGGCGAACTGATGAACGTCAACGCCGACCAGGCTGCGACGGCGCTGGCATCGACCCTTGGCGCTGATTTAGTCTTGCTGTCAGACGTCAGCGGTATTCTCGACGGCAAAGGTCAGCGCATCGAAGAGATGACCGCCGACAAAGCTGAGCAGCTGATTACCCAGGGCATTATTACCGATGGCATGATTGTGAAGGTGCACGCTGCGCTGGATGCGGCGCGTACGCTGGGCCGCCCGGTGGATATCGCCAGCTGGCGTCACGCTGAGCGGTTGCCTGACCTGTTTAACGGCGTGCCGATTGGCACCCGGATTCTCGCTTAACGACTCTGATTCAAGGATTACGAAATGCAAACGCAAGGCATCAAAAAAATCGTTCTGGCTTACTCCGGTGGTCTTGATACTTCCGCCATCATTCCGTGGCTGAAAGAGAACTACGGCGGCTGTGAGGTGGTGGCGTTTGTGGCCGATATCGGTCAGGAGCGCAGCGATCTTGAAGGCGTAGAGAAGAAAGCGCTGCAGTCCGGTGCCTCTGAGTGTCACGTGGTTGATCTGCGTGAAGAGTTCATCAGCGATTACGTTTACCCGGTGCTGCAGACCGGCGCTCTGTATGAAGGCACCTATCTGCTGGGCACCTCGATGGCGCGTCCTATCATCGCGAAAGCTCAGGTTGAGCTGGCGCTGAAAGTGGGTGCGGATGCACTCTGTCACGGTGCAACCGGTAAAGGTAACGATCAGGTGCGTTTCGAAACCACCTACACCGCGCTGGCCCCGCAGCTGAAAGTGGTCGCGCCATGGCGTGAATGGAACCTGCGGTCACGTGAAGCGCTGCTGGACTACCTGAAAGAGCGCAACATTCCGACCACCGCGTCGCTGGAAAAAATCTACAGCCGCGATGAAAACGCCTGGCACATCTCCACCGAAGGCGGCGTGCTGGAAAGCCCGGCTAATGCACCGAATAAAGATTGCTGGGTCTGGACCGTCGATCCTTTAGAAGCGCCGGATCAGCCGGAAGAAGTCACCGTGACCGTTGAAAAGGGTCGGGTAGTGGCAGTGAACGGCGAAAAACTGAGCCCGTTCCAGTGTCTGGAAAAACTCAACGTGATCGGTGCGAAACACGGTGTGGGCCGGATCGATATCGTTGAAAACCGTCTGGTCGGCATCAAGTCCCGTGGATGCTATGAAACCCCAGGCGGCACCATCATGGTTAACGCGCTGCGTGCGGTTGAGCAGCTGGTACTGGATCGCGATAGCTTCAAATGGCGTGAGCAGCTGGGTCAGGAGATGTCTTACGTGGTCTACGACGGCCGCTGGTTCGCACCGCTGCGTAAGTCAATTCAGGCCGCTGCGGAATCACTGGCTGAAGAAGTGAATGGCGAAGTGGTGTTGCAGCTCTACAAAGGTCAGGCCACGGCGACGCAGAAGCGTTCACCGAACAGCCTCTACTCCGAAGAGTTCGCGACCTTCGGCGAAGACGAAGTTTACGACCATCGTCATGCTGGCGGATTTATCCGTCTGTTCTCGCTCTCTTCGCGCATCCGCGCCCTGAACGAGCAGAAGAAGTAATTCTCAGGCGAGGTACGCCTCGCCTCACCGTTTGAGATCAGGGGCGGCATTTATGCCGCCCTTTGTTTAACGATTTGAAGGAGTTTTCCCATGGCACTTTGGGGTGGACGGTTTACCCAGGCAGCAGATCAACGTTTCAAACAGTTCAACGATTCGCTGCGCTTCGATTACCGCCTGGCGGAGCAGGACATCATGGGTTCTGTCGCCTGGTCCAAAGCGCTGGTGACGGTGAATGTCCTGACCCAGGATGAGCAGCAGCAGCTGGAAGCAGCATTGACTGCCTTGCTGGCGGAAGTGCGCGCCAATCCTGAGCAGATTTTGCAGAGCGATGCTGAAGATATCCATAGCTGGGTAGAAGGTCAGCTGATCGACAAAGTCGGTGCGCTGGGCAAAAAACTGCACACCGGCCGTAGCCGTAACGATCAGGTCGCTACCGATCTCAAGCTGTGGTGCAAAATGCAGGTCGACGCGCTGCTGAGCGCAACGCGTGAGCTGCAGCAGGCGCTGGTTGCGACCGCAGAAGCGAACCAGGATGCAGTGATGCCGGGTTACACCCATCTGCAGCGGGCGCAGCCGGTTACGTTTGCGCACTGGTGTCTGGCCTATGTCGAAATGCTGGCGCGTGATGAAAGCCGCCTGCAGGATACCCTGAAACGGCTGGATGTCAGCCCGCTGGGCTGCGGCGCGCTGGCGGGTACCGCCTACGAAATCGATCGTCAGCAACTGGCGGGCTGGTTAGGTTTCGCCTCGGCGACCCGCAACAGTCTGGATACGGTTTCTGACCGCGACCATGTGCTGGAGCTGCTCTCTGACGCCGCGATCGGCATGGTCCATCTGTCACGCTTCGCCGAAGATATGATCTTCTTCAACACCGGTGAAGCGGGCTTTATCGAACTGTCCGACAAGGTGACCTCCGGCTCATCACTGATGCCACAGAAGAAAAATCCGGATGCGCTGGAGCTGATCCGGGGCAAATGCGGCCGGGTACAGGGCGCACTGACCGGCATGATGATGACGCTGAAAGGTTTGCCGCTGGCCTACAACAAGGATATGCAGGAAGACAAAGAGGGATTATTCGACGCGCTCGATACCTGGCTCGACTGCCTGCATATGTCGGTGCTGGTGCTGGATGGCCTGCAGGTGAAGCGTCCACGTTGTCAGGAAGCGGCCGAGCAGGGCTACGCCAACTCGACTGAACTGGCGGATTATCTGGTGGCCAAAGGGGTTCCGTTCCGTGAAGCGCACCACATTGTCGGAGAAGTGGTGGTAGAGGCGATCAAACAGGGCGTGGCGCTGGAAGCGCTGACACTGGCGCAGTTACAGCCGTTCAGTGCAGTCATTGAAGAGGATGTCTATCCGATTCTGGCACTGCAATCCTGCCTGGATAAGCGTAATGCGCAGGGTGGCGTTTCACCGCAGCAGGTTGCTCATGCCCTCAGCGAGGCAAAGCAGCGCCTGGCATAAAAACAGGCAAAAAAAAGCGGGCATGTTACATGCCCGCCAACCTCTAGCTTCAGAATTACTACTTTTTTTATAGGCACATCATCAAAGGGCCAGCACTCCCGGCTGACACAGAGATAGGTTTACGCTGACAGCAGGAACTGCTCCAGGTCATCACTGCCGCCAATATGACGGCCACCGATAAACACCTGCGGCACCGTTGCCCGGCCAGAAACGGCACGCAGGCTGACGGTCGTGGCATCCTGTCCCAGCACGATCTCTTCGTACTGAATTCCGTGGTCCATCAGCAGCTGTTTTGCTTTGGTGCAGAACGGGCAGCCCGGCTTGGTAAAGACCGATACTGACTCCTGCACTTTAAATTCCGGCGCCAGATAACGCAGCATGGTATCGGCATCTGACACTTCAAACGGGTCGCCTGGCTTGTTCGGCTCAACAAACATTTTCTCAACTACGCCGTTACGCACCAGCATCGAGTAACGCCATGAGCGTGGGCCAAAGCCGAGATCGGCTTTCTCAACCAGCATCTCCATGCCGCGGGTGAACTCGCCGTTGCCATCAGGGATAAAGGTAATGTTTTCTGCCCGCTGTTCCGCTTTCCACGCATTCATCACAAAGGTGTCATTAACGGAGACACACAGAATGCTGTCCACGCCGTGCTGTGCAAAAACACCTGACAGCTCGTTGTAACGCGGCAGATGGCTGGATGAGCAGGTAGGAGTAAACGCGCCCGGCAGAGAAAAAACGATCACCGTTTTGTTGTTAAACAGCTCATCGGTGGTTACATCGACCCAGCGATCGCCCTGGCGGGTATGAAAAGTGACCTGCGGAACGGTTTTACCTTCCTGACTTGCAAACATTTTTTCTCCTTAATGGCGAACCGCTTATTTTGATGCGTGCATTATTCCCGCCCACCCTTGATAGGGCTAATCGTTCATTGCTATTCTATCTATCGCCACGGACTATCGTGGTCTGGAGGGTAATAATGAATATTCGTGATCTTGAATATCTGGTTTCGCTTGCTGAACACCGCCATTTCCGCCGCGCTGCGGATGCGTGTCATGTCAGCCAGCCCACGTTAAGCGGGCAGATCCGTAAGCTGGAAGATGAGCTGGGTGTGATGCTGCTGGAGCGTACCAGCCGTAAAGTGCTGTTCACTCAGGCCGGCTTGCTGCTGGTGGATCAGGCACGAACGGTGCTGCGTGAAGTGAAAGTGCTGAAAGAGATGGCCAGTCAGCAAGGGGAAGCGATGTCAGGCCCGCTGCATATCGGCCTTATTCCAACCACCGGTCCTTATCTGCTGCCACAAATTATTCCGATGCTGCACCAGACGTTTCCAAAACTGGAAATGTATCTGCATGAGGCGCAAACCCAGCAGTTGCTGGCACAACTCGACAGCGGCAAGCTGGACTGCGCAATTCTGGCGCTGGTCAAAGAGAGTGAAGCCTTTATCGAGGTGCCGCTGTTTGATGAGCCAATGAAGCTGGCGGTCTATGCCGATCATCCATGGCGCGATCGCGATCGGGTGCCGATGTCCGATCTGGCTGGCGAGAAACTGCTGATGCTGGAAGATGGCCACTGTCTGCGCGACCAGGCGATGGGCTTCTGCTTTGAGGCGGGCGCGGATGAAGATACCCATTTCCGGGCCACCAGTCTGGAAACGCTGCGCAATATGGTGGCGGCAGGCAGCGGCATTACGCTGCTTCCGGCGCTGGCGGTACCGCCAGAACGTATCCGTGATGGCGTGTGCTATCTGCCTTGCTACAAACCGGTCCCTCAGCGCACCATCGCGCTGGTCTACCGGCCGGGTTCACCTCTGCGCAGCCGTTATGAACAGCTGGCAGAGGCAATTAAAACCCACATGCAACATCATTTCGACACGGCGTTAAAACAGGCGGTTTAAGCCGTTTAATGCCGCCACGCGATAGGCTTCGGCCATGGTAGGGTAGTTAAAGGTGGTATTCACGAAGTACTCAATCGTGTTGCCACCGTTCTTCTGCTCCATGATCGCCTGTCCGATGTGGATAATTTCGGCCGCCCGCTCGCCAAAGCAGTGAATACCCAGAATCTCTTTGGTTTCGCGGTGGAACAGAATCTTCAGGCTGCCAACGTTCATACCCACAATCTGCGCCCGCGCCAGATGCTTAAACTGCGCACGACCCACCTCGTAAGGCACTTTCATCGCTGTCAGCTGCTGCTCGGTTTTACCCACGGAGCTGATTTCCGGAATGGTATAAATGCCGGTTGGGATATCTTCAATCAGGTGCGCGGAGGCTTCCCCTTTGACGATGGCCTGTGCGGCAATCCGGCCCTGATCATAAGCAGCCGACGCCAGGCTCGGATACCCAATCACATCACCGACCGCATAGATATGCGGCTGTGCAGTCTGGTACATGCTATTCACTTTCAGCAGGCCACGGCCATCCGCTTCCAGTCCGACATTTTCCAGTGACAGCGAATCGGTGTTACCGGTACGGCCGTTGGCGTACAGCAGACAGTCAGCTTTGACCTTTTTGCCCGATTTCAGATGGATAATCACGCCATCTTCCACTCCTTCAATCTTCTCGAACTCTTCGTTGTGACGAATCACCACGCCGCTGTTCCAGAAGTGATAAGAGAGGGAGTCAGACATCTCCTGATCCAGGAACGCCAGCAGACGATCGCGGGTGTTGATCAGGTCAACCTTGACGTTCAGGCCGCGGAAAATCGACGCATACTCACAGCCAATCACCCCGGCACCATAAATGATTACGTGGCCCGGTTCGTGATGCAGGTTAAGGATTGAATCTGAGTCGTAGACACGCGGATGGGTAAAGTCGACGTCATCTGGATGATAAGGACGCGAACCACAAGCGATGACAAACTTCTCCGCAGTCAGCCGTTCACGCGTGCCGTCAGGTTGTTCAATCTCAATGGTGTTGGCGTCAACAAAACGGGCATCCCCCTGATAAAGCTCACAGCGGTTACGCTCATAAAAACCCTGACGCATCGCCGTTTGCTGGCTGATCACGTTTTCAGTGTGATTAAGAATGTCAGCGAAGGAGGAGCGGAGCAGTCGGGTGTGGTCGCTGTAGAGCGGATTCTGGTTGAATTCGATGATGCGACTGACGGCGTGGCGAAGTGCTTTAGAAGGAATGGTGCCCCAGTGCGTACAACCGCCGCCGATGTTGTGGTAGCGTTCGATCACTGCGATGCGCGCTCCCTGCTTCACCAGCCCCATCGCCGCACCTTCACCGCCGGGTCCTGAGCCAATCACAATGGCATCGTAATCGTAAGACTTTTGCATACCGATACGTCCTATTATTTATACATTTTTACAACGAGATTCTAACATCTCGCCGCGCACTTCTGAATTCTATCAGCGATTTTCATCACAGTTTGGCAAAGAGTGAGGTTCACAGGCGGTGACAAAGTTTGCTGCTCTGTACGCTGAAAATTTTGTTATAGTGCCCCCTCAACACCGCAAAAGGCTGAGAGAATGGGCGTCAGAGCGCAACAAAAAGAACGTACACGACGTACACTGATTGAAGCAGCTTTCAGTCAGCTCAGCGCCGAACGCAGTTTTGCCAGCCTGAGTTTGCGAGAGGTTGCCCGTGAAGCGGGCATCGCCCCGACCTCGTTTTATCGTCATTTTAAGGATGTTGATGAACTGGGTCTGACTATGGTGGATGAAAGCGGGCTGATGTTGCGACAGCTGATGCGCCAGGCGCGCCAGCGTATCGCCAAGGGCGGCAGCATCATCAAAACCTCGGTTTCCACCTTTATGGAATTCATCGGCAATAACCCCAATGCCTTTCGCCTGTTACTGCGTGAACGCTCCGGCACCTCTGCCGCTTTCCGTGCTGCGGTCGCGCGTGAAATTCAGCATTTTATCGCTGAACTGGCGGATTATCTTGAGGTCGAAAATCGCATGCCGCGCAGTTTTACCGAAGCGCAGGCCGAAGCGATGGTGACTATCGTCTTCAGCGCCGGGGCAGAAGCGCTGGATGTCGATGCCGAACAGCGCCGTAAGCTGGAAGATCGTCTGGTGCTGCAACTCCGCATGATCGCCAAAGGCGCCTATTACTGGTACCGCCGGGAACAAGAAAGACTGGCGGTCACCCTGGAAAAACCCGAAGAGCAATGAATAAGGATCAGGCCATGACCCACCCGAGTTCCCGCGATAAAGGCACATTGTTACTGGCTTTTATTACCGGTTTAGCGATTAACGGCTCGTTTTCCGTGCTGTTCAGCGCTTTTGTTCCGTTTTCGATTTTTCCGCTGATCGCGCTCGGCCTGGCTGCCTGGTGTCTGCATCAGCGTTATCTGAACACCAACATGCCTGACGGTATGCCGGGACTGGCGGCGGCGTTTTTCCTGCTGGGGATCCTGGTTTATAGCGCACTGGTGCGGGCAGAATATCCGGATATCGGCTCGAACTTCATTCCGACCATTTTGATGGTGGCGCTGGTGTTCTGGATTGCGACGCGCTTCAAGCGCAAACGCAATCAGTAAAGGCGAGAGATGAAACAACGGGAACCTCAGGGTTCCCGTTTTTTTTCAGGCTTTGCGCGTCAGAAGTACGCCGCATTCCATATGGTGGGTATAAGGGAACTGATCGAACAGCGCCAGCCGTGTCACCTCATGCGTCTGCGACAGCGTCTCTAAGTTGTCGCTCAGCGTTTGCGGATTGCAGGAGATATAAAGGATGCGCGGGTAACCCTGCACCATCTTCACCGTCTCGTCATCCAGTCCACTGCGCGGCGGATCGACAAAAATGGTTTCACATTCATAACTGGTCAGATCAATCCCTTCCAGCCGATTAAAACGGCGTACGCCGGTCATCGCCTGGGTGAACTCTTCGGCAGCCATACGGATGATCTGCACATTATCGATCTGATTAGCGGCGATGTTGTACTGCGCCGACGCTACCGACGGTTTGGCAATTTCAGTCGCCAGCACCCGGCGAAAATTACGCGCCAGCGCCAGTGAGAAGTTGCCGTTGCCGCAGTAAAGTTCCAGCAGGTCACCCTGCGAACCCTGAGTGACATCCAGCGCCCACTCCAGCATCTGAATATTCATCGCTGCGTTTGGCTGGGTAAAGCTGTTCTCAACCTGACGATAGATCATCTCACGTCCCGCCACCGGCAAACGTTCATCCACATAATCCCGATCGAGGCAGATTTTGGTTTTGGTGGCGCGGCCAATCAGCTGCACATCCAGGCCTTCGGCGCGCAGTTGATCGCGCAGTTCGCTGGCGGCCAGCTGCCACGCGTCATCCAGCTTACGGTGGTAGAGCAGCGAGATAACAATCTGATTGCTCAGGGTCGACAGATAGTCGATCTGAAACAGCTTATGGCGCAGCGTGCGATTGTCGCGGATCGCCGCGATCATTTTTGGCATCAGCTGGTTGATCAATTCACTGGCGGCAGGGAATTGATCGACGCGGATCCGCTCGCGGGTCTGCTGATCAAAGATGATGTGATAGATGTCATCGCCATCGTGCCACAGGCGGAATTCCGCACGCATGCGATAGTGGCTGACCGGTGAACGGAACACCTCCACCTCGGGCGCAGCAAACGGCGTCATCATCATCTTTAAACGACTGACTTTTTCCGCCAGTTGCGCGTCATATTGTTCAATAGGGAGATGTTCGGGTGTCATGTTCCGTCCTGATTAATAGCTTACTAGCGGGCGATTGTAGGGATTCACTTGCTGATGTCCAGTCCCGCAGCGATAAGAAGTTTGGAAGTCTGGACTTCCGTATCGCCACTCCGTAGACTGCGTTCGCCGGTCTCAAGCCCGAGTTAATAGGGAATCCAGTGTGAATCTGGAGCTGACGCGCAGCGGTAAGGAATGTCGTGGTGAGTGCATTTGCAGACACTGTCCTGCGGGATGGGAAGTCATCACCACTTATGGTTCCCAGCCCGAAGACCTGCCGGTGTCCGTCGCTACTCGTACGATCATCGCGTGCTATTGATTGTATGCCTGCGGCATCCTGTTTTGTTTTTTGGATGCGATTAAAAATGACTAAAACGACCGCATCGCTGTTCGCCTTTAGTGCAACGGCGGTTTCTCTCTGGGCGCAAAATGGTTTTGCTCAGGGGAATGATGATACGCAAATAGTAACCGCCAATCGTTTCGCTCAGCCGGTATCCAGCGTGCTGGCCCCTGTCACGGTAGTGACGCGTGACGAGATTGACCGCTGGCAAGCCAAAAGCCTGACGGATGTGATGCGCCGCCTGCCCGGCGTCGATATCACCCAAAGCGGCGGTATGGGGCAGCAAAGCTCACTGTTTATCCGTGGCACCGAGTCCCGGCACGTCCTGATTCTGATCGATGGTATCCGGCTCAATCAGGCTGGCATTACCGGCTCATCCGACCTCAGCCAGATTCCTCTTTCGCTGGTGCAGCGTATTGAATATATCCGTGGCGCGCGTTCGGCGGTCTACGGTTCGGATGCGATTGGCGGCGTGGTCAATATCATCACGGGCCGTGCGCAACCGGGAACCACGCTGACGGCTGGCGTCGGGTCCAACGGTTATCAATCTTATGATGGCTCTACCCAGCAGAAACTGGGCGACGCGACCAGGCTGACCCTGGCCGGTAACTATACCTATACCAAAGGGTATGACGTGGTGGCTGGCTATCCCAACGCGTATGGTCCGGCACAGCATGACCGCGATGGGTTTATGAGCAAAACCCTGTACGGCAATCTGGAGCATCAGTTCAGTGATGAACTCAGTGGCTTTGTGCGTGGATACGGTTTTGATAACCGCACCGCCTACGACGGGTCAGATAGCTATGATGCCAGCTACAGCAACATTATTGGCCTGGCTGATACCCGACAGCTCTATAGCCAGACCTGGGACACGGGGTTGCGCTTCAATCATGATGTCTATTCGTCCCAGCTTATCGCCAGCTATGGTCGTACCAAAGACATCAATTACGATCCGCGCAACGGACGCTACGGGGCGGCGTCGACTTTCGACGACGTGACCCAATACAATCTGCAATGGGGCAACAGCGTGCAGATTGGGCAGGGCACGATCAGCGCCGGTGTTGACTGGCAGAAGGAGACGACGGAACCGGGCACCAACTATCTGGCAGACAGTTATGAACAGCGTAACACCGGCCTCTATCTGACCGGCCAGCAGCAGTTTGGCAGCGTGACGCTTGAAGGCGCGGTGCGCGGTGACGATAACAACCAGTTTGGCTGGCATAATACCTGGCAGACGGCGGCTTCCTGGGAATTTATCTCCGGGTATCGCGCTTTTGCCTCTTACGGTACCGCGTTTAAGGCACCGAACCTCTCTCAGGTCTACAGTCCTTTTTATGGTAACCGCGATCTCGATCCTGAAAAAAGCAAGCAGTGGGAAGGTGGATTTGAAGGTCTGACCGGGCCGCTTAACTGGCGGGTCTCCGGCTATCGTAATGACATCGATAACCTGATTGATAGCGACCCGTCGACCTATCGCTACTACAACATTAAGCAGGCGCGCATTAAAGGTGTGGAAGCGACCGCTTCATTTGATACCGGGCCGCTGGCGCACCAGCTCTCTTACGATTATGTCGATGCTCGTGATGGCAGCACTAATCAGCCGCTCATCCGTCGTGCTAAACAGCAGGTGAAGTATCAACTCGACTGGACGCTGTATGATTTTGACTGGTCAGTGACTTATCACTATCTGGGCGACCGTTATGATACCGACTTCAACAGTTCGCCCAGCCGTCGGGTGAAGCTGGGCGGGGTTAGCCTGTGGGATCTGGCCGTCTCATATCCGCTCACTTCACAACTCACGGTTCGTGGTAGAATTGCCAACCTGTTCGATAAAGATTACGAGACAGTGTATGGCTATCAAACCCCAGGACGAGAGTATTACCTCAGCGGCAGCTACAGCTTCTGATTTGCGACCCACCGTGCTGGTATTCGACTCCGGCGTCGGTGGGCTTTCCGTCTATGATGAGGTCCGGCAACTGCTGCCGGATCTTCACTATCTTTACGCCTTTGACAACGCCGGCTTTCCTTATGGAGAGAAAAGCGAAACCTTTATTGTCGAGCGCGTGGTGGCGATTGTTGATGCCATTACCCAGCGCTACCCGCTCTCTTTAGTCATCATCGCCTGTAATACGGCCAGCACCGTCTCACTGCCTGCTTTGCGTGAGCGCTTTGCTTTTCCGGTAGTCGGCGTAGTGCCGGCGATCAAACCGGCGGCGCGTATGACGCGCAATGGCGTGGTGGGCCTGCTGGCAACGCGTGCTACGGTGCGTCGTCCTTATACTCACGAGCTGGTGGCGCAGTTTGCTGGCGCCTGCAATATCGAAATGCTGGGCTCGGCGGAGCTGGTGGAGCTGGCTGAAGCCAAGTTACATGGCGAAGAGGTTTCGCTGGAAGCCGTTCGCCGGATTGTTCAGCCGTGGCTGCGAATGGCGGAGCCGCCGGATACCGTGGTATTAGGCTGTACCCACTTTCCTTTATTGCGTGAAGAGTTGCAGCAGGTATTACCGGAAGGCACCCGTCTGATTGATTCAGGTGCAGCGATAGCGCGCCGTACGGTCTGGCTGCTGGAACACGAGGCGCCTGAAGTACGTTCTTCGCAACAGAATGTGGCTTTTTGTACCGAACTGGATGGCGAAGCTGTTCAGTTATCACCCGTTTTACAGCGTTATGGCTTCCCGTTGCTGGAAAAACTGGCGGTTTGACGGCTTTTAGTTGAAAAAATCAGCACTCAGAATTTTATTTGAAATTAGCACTTGTCAGCCTCCGGAAACTCCCTATAATGCGCCTCCACTGACACGGCACAACGGCTTACGAAGCGCCGGGTTAAGTAGGTTCGAAATCATACGAACCAGTGAGTTAAGCAGAAATAAACGCTTGACTGACAATGCGGAAAGCGTATTATACGCAGCCCGCACCACACGAAGTATGTGGCACTGCTCTTTAACAATTTATCAGACAATCTGTGTGGGCACTCGCAGGATTGATATCAGCGTCTCCGGACGTAAAAAATATCAAGTCTCACGAG
>NZ_JBNPYB010000019.1:0-112139 GCF_050432985.1 Pantoea sp. AN62
CATATCTGACACTTTGGTTCCCACTACTTATTTGGTGGACACCACTTTGTCGGATGCTTCAGATTATGACCAGACGGTTCACGCTGTACGCTTACGTACAAAAAGACAGTGCTTTTCCAAATTCCGGACGGTTGTATGCGAAAACGGTGAAGCTCAACAAATGGTGTCATCGCTGTGCAATGCTCTGCGGGCTCATTCTTTCAGTTAACTGTTTGGTTACAGCTTCAATGAAGTATTTCAGTTAATTCACAGCGAGGGTTTGAGGAAACCACGCTGTGATTACCCAACGCTCATCCGGAGCATCCGGATTGAACTGTCGCTGGAGCTTGTTGGGCGACACGATACTGGCCTCGCCTTTACATGCCCTCGGGCTCCGGTATCCGACCTGAGCCTTTATCCCGACACGTTTCATCAGTCGCCAGACTCTGTTCACTCCGCACTGTTGCCCGCTGTCCCGCAGATCCAGATGGATTTTGCGATAACCATAGACGCATCCCGATTCCAGCCAGAACTGTTTAATCTGTCCTGTCAGTCTCAGGTCTGCCTGATGGCGTTGTGAATGCGGCTGCTGAAGCCAGGCGTAAAAACCACTGGGATGTTCATCCAGCACCCGACAGAGCAGGCGAACAGGCCAGCAATAGGTGTTGTCACGAATAAAGGCGTACCTCAGTCGGACAGCTTTGCGAAGTACGCCGCGGCTTTTTTTAATATGTCCCGTTCGTCGGTAACCCGCTTCAGCTCTTTCTGAAGACGGCGGATCTCGGCCTGAGCATCTGACTGTTCTTTATTAGTGGAAGAATCCGGACCGTAGTTCTTTATCCAGGCGTAAAGGCTGTAGGTGGTGATATCGAGACGCGTTGCAACGCTGGCAACAGAATAACCGCGATCAACAACCTGTTTGACTGCTTCAATTTTAAACTCTTCAGGATAACGCTTACCGCTCATGGGCACCTCTCTTTAAGTCATCTTAAATGACTCTGAGGTGTCTGTTAAACCTGTGGCGATTCACCTCGCGTCCTTCCGTTCAGTATAGCCTCAGTCCCTGACACCACCCGAGAACGGAATGACGTCCCCTTTCTCCCTCCCGGTGTTGCGTTCAAGCTCCCTGACATACTGCTGTAAAAGTATAAGGTTATGTAACAGCTCTACATTTTCAGCCATCATCTTTTTGATTTCTTCCCTCAGCTCATTTCTCTGACGGCGATACTTTTCTTTCAGCTTGATCTGCTGCTCAATGCCCTGCTCATCAACCGGCGCGGTGCCCTGGCACGTTTTTTTCAGACTGCGGATAGCCTCCCTGACCTGCCTGTACTCAGGACAGTTATAATTCAGGGTGCCGTTTGCCAGCCCCGCTCGTTTTTCCACAGCATACTGGCTGATACGCTCCCCTGATAACATCAGTTCCCTCAGGGCCTGCTCTGCTCTTGCCTGTGTTTTTTTAACCCCCGACTGTTCGTTCGTCATGCTCTATTCATCCTTTTCAAAAAAACGGACAGCATCTGCATAAAAATCTCTCTCAAGCATCAGAAAATCCCTGTCAGCCTGAGGAGCATTATTTCGCACGGCAATCTCCAGAAGGTTGTCATAATGAGCCATCCTGCGTTTCCACACGGGAACAGAATCAGCTCCGGCCAGCATGTTCTCACATCCCGGATTGCAGGACGCTGACTGAACAACCGCCTTAAACTCGCAGTCATGGCCATTCATGCAATAAAAACCGTTTCCAAGAGATACCAGTTTTTGCCCGCCTCGTTTAGCCATGCTCATCGCTTTTTTCAGTGTAGGAAACGTCATCTGATGTAAGTGCCCACCTCTCTGGGACATCAGTAACTTCCCGCCTTCGCCATAAAGCAGGCCTTCATGCTGATAAGAAACAGCCCTGGAAGCTGAGAGTTCGGTATCAACCCTCTCAATCTCGGCAGCGAATGCCTGAGGGATCGCCCGGCTAAAATGCGAAGCGTTGAGTGCACCGGACATATACCACTCCGTCATGCCTCTGATTAAGTGCTTAAACTGCCGGATAAGATCATTAGTAGAAATCAGATCAAGACGCCTGAGGTGTACAGCAAGTGAACGGCGAAACTGATGGGTTCGCAATGGCCAGAAAGCCCCCTCCCGAATCTCCATCGCAACGCGTTCATCATCACGTATGTTTGGATTTAAAAGCCTGAACTCATCAATATGGTCACGTCGGATGAACAGATGGTGTCTTTTCACAAATTTCTTTGCCCACTCAGTCTGGCGCTGCGTCCCCATAAAAGAGAGTTTTTGCTCCGAGAACCACGACCTGATATTTAAAGACAATGGAACATTGTCCAGCGTCTTCCCGTCCAGGCCTGTCATGATTTGATTAATTCTGCGTAAATGCTGAAAAGGCTTTTCCACATAGCGACAAACAACCCAGTCTTCGTGACTTCCACCTTCCGGGGCGAACTTATGCAACACCGAACGAAGTCCCAGGATATCACCATCATAAATCAGTGAACCGTGCATCACGCCAAGCACTTCGCTGTGTCTCATCCCCGACATGGCCTGTATCACATTCATGACTTTTAACGTCAGCTCAAAATGCCAGGTGTTCAGCTTTATGTGATCAACGCCAATAAAATCAGATCTCCAGCGCTTATTTTTATGTACCGAGAACCAGCCCTGCATCCCGGGGCCAAGTGTCGCGAAAAGCGCCCGAATTTCCCCGGCAACAATATTGTAGTAATACGCGGCCCGGTAATCCGGTATGCTTTTTGCTGTCCCTCTTTTACGGGCTTCCAGCATCGACGTATAGTAAGGCGAATCATAAAAACCGTTTATGATAGCGCACAGCCGGGAAAACCCGTCAAAATCGAAATCACTGATTTCAGCATCCAGTTCAGTAATCAGCCCTTCCCAGACAGACATCATAAGACTGAAAGGCATACAATATGTCTGGTTTGAATCATCCACACTGTTGTAACTGTCGAAGCTAATATCAGGAAAGTAACCGTATTTTCGAAGACGGGTATGACCTGTCAGCGAGATATCCGCCAGGTCCATAAAGTAATTACGTAATGTTCTTTCAGAACGCTTCCTGCCGTGCTCATCCTCCTCCTTCATCTTTACAATGAAAGCATTCCGGACAAGCGGAAAACGAAGCTGAAACAGACTGCGATACCCCATAGACTCAATAATACGGGCTCCCGCCACAATGTTTGCACATTTCCGGATCAGGGACTGCGTCTTCGCGGTCCTGCCGACAATCCAGAGCAGGCTGGCTGAGATGATTTTGGCTTCAAGACGCAGTTCAGGATCCCGTATGCCTGAAAAATTAACGGTTCTTAACGTTTCACCAATATGGGTTCTGACATAGCGATTGGTCCAGACATCATCCCTGAAATAAATATTCAGCGTCTCCTCATTGATAAAACGCATATCATGTTCATCTGAGCTGGCGATAACCAGGCAGTTATTCAGACGTTCAAAGCTTTTGTTTTCTAGTGCCTCACAGATGATATCCTCAGTCGGAAACTCATCCCCTGAACGAAGCGGCGTTCCGGCAGGAAACTCCGCCATTCGACTACGGCTTACCTCTTTTTTCTTCAAATCTGCCATACCGGAGCCACACCTTCTCGCTGAAGTTTAACGCGCGCTTTTTTCAGGGTCGCCTCATCTACCAGCCCAAGCCGTAAATCAATCTTCAGGAGTAACGTTTCATAACGCTCCACAGCATTGACCGAACCGATGTACAACGGTTTTCCATACTCGATAGCATGCCTGAATGACAGCAGGAGCCATACAGACTCCAGCGTTTCCACAACGCAACTTTTTGAACATTCGACACAATGAGAAAAATCCGCACAAGCCTTTGGTGTCCGGCCAAATCGTTTTTGCTTTTTTATAAAGCGCAATTCAATATCTGTAGGCGGCTCCTGCGATCGACATCCCAGGCCATTCAATAAAAGATCCACACCCTCATCGCTTCCACGCAGATCGATCCCCAGCTCATCAGCAACTTTTACCCGCTCGGATAACGCACGTGTCGCAATCCCCTGATTCATAAGCGTATCAAGTGCAGCACTGAAGTTTTCCTTCGCCCCCTGTGGGTTACCTGCAGCATAATTCCGCCTGTAAGTGCCCCAGTTATGCTGTGCTTTTTCCGCCGTAATCAGACCATTCTTTAATGTTCTGTCCGTATACTGCTCAGACGTTTTGCGCAAGCCAGAAACGGTAATTGATGGAAGCGAGGGATTAAGCTGCCGCATCGTGGCCCACGCCCCCTCAGAGTTAGAAAATTTAGTCAGATGACTGGGATTAAGAGAATAAAGCTTACGGAATTTCACCTGCGGCTCACTCAGAAACAGCGCCTGTACCGGAGGGAAGTTATCTGCGGAAACCAGATAGTTAACGATGTCGTCCCTGAGCCTGATAAAAGACAGAAACCAGTAATAGCCCGCACGTTTGGTCACATACTCCGATTTACCTATCGTCAGACGTATATACTTATTCGCTCTCCCCTTATAAACATAATCAGTGCTGATACCCTTTTCATCCAGATGTATATCATCCCGCGTCAGACCCAGAACCTGAGAGGTGTTTCCCCATGTGTGGTAACAGAACAGAAAAAAAGAAGTAAGAAAGTAATTTTCCAGAACGTCCCTGATGATGATCTCTGCCCTGCTGACCCCGTTCTCTCCCGGATACCGGAAATACGCTTCATAAACAGGTGCCAGCAAAGACGGTGAGAAATGCCGCACCCCTTTTTCCGATTTAGCGATATGCTCCCGGATACATCCCGCAAGGAACTCATTCATGGATGACAACTGCCTCAGGATCTCGGAAAGTTCATTCCTGGTATAGCTATCCCTTCCCTGCTGCTGATACGTTCCTTTCGGTAAGAATTCATATTCATACCGCCTCTGAATCTGCCCGCCCGTAAGCAAAAACCGGTTGACCACGGACAAGTAGTGTCTTGCCATCCTGACTGAAATTTTTCGCCGACGAATATCGTTCATGAGATGTTTAATATACATTTCAACGCCTTCAGCCGTGCCATAGTCATACTGATTGACTGACTGCCATATAAAAAACATATTGAGATAACGGAAAATGGTTAACCTTCCGGCGGGACGGTAAGACAGAAGAAATCGTTTCAGAGAGGCAATAAAATCGCGTTTTTCAGGGCGGGCAAGATGCGAATGTTCACTAAACCATCCGGGGAGCAACACATAATCTGAAAAATGAGCCTGAAGATAAACGTCAAGTAAATAATATCGGTTCAGATCCCGCTGAGTGATGTGTCCGCTGACCGTCTCCCATGACAGCACATTTTCGGCCATCCACGTTATCTGCGTTTCACTCCGGCTCATATATGGCTCCATCGCGACCTGCAGCACCGTCAATCAATGCGTCCATGACCCCGGCGACTGCATCAGAAATCTGGTTTTGCTGAAGAAAGACGATGTATTTCATCGTCGTATTTTCGCTTTTATGGCCCATCCAGTATTTTACTGTACCCAGCGCATTTGCGGCCTGATCGGGATAGCAACTCAGTGCCGAGCGTAAAAAATGGGTCGCAAACGTTGCCCGCAAATCATGGGGTTTATGTCTGAACACATTTCCCGGAGCAGACCGGGCCAGGCGATGGCGAAAACTGTACCAGCGGGAGTAAAAGGCTTTTTCAGACATCCGTTTCCCGTTTGCCATTAAAAATAAAGGCTCGTGCCGCCCTTCCCCACCCTGTCGTGCACGCCATTTTTGGATCTTCTTTTCATACTCCTCATCCGCCAGATAATCCAGAACCTGCTCGTACAATCGTCTGGTGATGAAGAGTTCTCGCGTCATCCCAAACTTCGTATGAACTCCGCATCTCGGACCAATATGAAGCCCCCTGATGGTCAACTCAGATACAGGGACACTGGCAAGGTACTCTTCAGTAAAGAGTGACGACGGCAGGGTCAGCATTTCATCCAGCCGTAACCCACAATTTTTCATCAGCACAATCATTAAACTGAACAACCCGGACTCAGATTTCAGTGCCTCATCCAGGATATGAACCTCTGCATCATTCAGTGGGTTGATTGTCCTTTTTGTTGTGCTGGTTATCCTGATGGCAAGATCCGAACTTATCACCTTGCGTCGCCCGTCAACGACTTTTTCGACCAACGTAAAAAATGAGCTGGCAGCCAGCTCACCACACTTGCCCAGAAATACGTAAAACCGTCGGATAACGCTGATGTACACCGCCGCGGTGGATGAGGCGATGCGCCCCTGCCTTACGGCCCCCAGAAGATACTCCCTGAAGCCATATGTAGGGCTTTGGTATTTCAACGTTCCCGGGGTGAAAGGGTCAAGTCCGTTATCCTCCAGCCACCTTATCCAGCGTAAAAATGCCCGGGCTAAAGGCTTTAAATCCCTGGCCTGCAGGATAGCTTTATCCATAAGATAAAAGTGTACATATCGGCTCAGTTTTCGATTCTGGATGCCGCTAATATAAGGTATTTCAGCATACAGAAATCCGGGTTCAAATTTCAGTTTCGGCTCTGTTGCATCCAGTTTGCTGACACGCCCATAACGCGCATGAATGTTAGTGATTATCCTCACAGTCTGTCGCCCTGAAACGCCACCTCATGCCTACACTATAAATCCGGAAGAAGAAAAAACAAACAACCAGGTTGCCGGGAGTGAATATGCAAATCAGGAGGAAAGTAAAAGATGTAACGACACCATCACGATGCAATACATTGACCTCAACACGTTACCCGGACCATACGTGATAAACATCACAAATCCTTTGAGTGAAGAACTTAAGATGTGATTTTCATTTCCCGGCACAAACCGTGCCCTTAAAAAACAGGCAACGGATACATCTTAATGCCAGAAGTAAACCTTAATTGATTGAATACAGCCTGAGTCCATTGCAAAAATAACACACAGGGTAAATTCGCATATACAGAACCCAACGAAAAGCAAAAGAAACCTGTAACACATTTCGTTTACCTGTCACTTTCAATTGTAAAAGCCAGCAGAAAAAGCGCATATAACTATATTTATCCCTGCGGGGACTTTTGTTTGTGCTATATATTTTTTACAGAGAACCGCAACGCGTCCAAACACAAGAATATATTTACCTCTGGAAAATGGTCTGACTCCCTTTCACGTGGTTGTAGTGACCTGTTCTGTGATTCATGTAATGTCTTTTCTGGATGAGGAAAATATGTCATCACTGATATTTTATACAGACGAAGCACAAGCACTGATTGTAACAGATACCCTTGCCGTCACCGATAATGGGGAGCCGTTATCTTTTGTTTCCAAAGCAGGTTACATCCCCCAGCTAAGAACCATCATAGCAGGTACGGGGGCAGGTGGATTTTCTAACACCTGGTTGCTTGAAGCATCAACCAGAATGGTCGTATCAGGTATACAAAATCTCAATTATCATACATCGGCCTGTCTAAGGAGGCTGTGGAAACAATACAAGCATGACCATGCAATTCCCTCTTCTTCAACGGTGACAACCAGTGTTTATCAGTTCGCAATTTGCGAGGAAACAGGAAATATCGTTTCGTTCGCCTATCGCTCAGTCCATGATTTCGAATCAGAGCAATTACAATACGGAACAGGAGTAAAACCTGAGTGCCAAATCCTGGATGGGGATTTGTTGCAGACAATTCCTGTAATGATGAATGAACAAAGGGCTATACAGGCGACATACTCACACCCGGAACGGATCCATATTGGCGGTGAGATGATTGCGCATTATCTGACATCATCTATGTATCAATGCTTTAAGATTGGGGAATTTGAGGATTTCAGAACTCAGGGAGAGTATATATTGAGCAGGATTTAGGCAAAACGCGGTTCAGATAAAGTGCTTTTAACAGGCTTGCTGAACATTAAAAGGATATCTCTCAATTACGATGAATAGCTTGAATTCTAAAAATAGAAAAGTAGAGTTTAACTCTAAATACATAAAAACAAGAGTAACTGGCAAGCCGGATCACGGCACCGCTTCAGCTCAGCCCGGAAGCGGCCAGCGTGCTGGAAGATCGGCAACATCAGCGCAAATTACTGGCGATGCAGGGTGCCAGCCTTAATCAGTTTGCTCTGCACCCGTTACGCATCGTGCGCGCCATGCAGGACATCATTAACAGTGACGTCAGCCTGACCGTCGATATGGGCAGCTTCCACATCTGGATCGCCCGCTATCTCTACAGCTTCCGCGCCCGCCAGATCATGATCTCCAACGGTCAGCAGACCATGGGCGTGGCGCTGCCGTGGGCGATTGGTGCCTGGCTGGTCGACCCGCAGCGCAAAGTGGTGTCGGTATCGGGCGACGGCGGTTTCCTGCAGTCCAGCATGGAGCTGGAAACCGCGGTACGGCTGCAAGCCAATATTCTGCACATTGTCTGGGTCGACAACGCCTACAACATGGTGGCGATGCAGGAACAGAAAAAATACCAGCGCGTCTCCGGGGTGAATTTTGGCCCGATCGATTTCAAAGTCTACGCCGAAGCGTTTGGTGCCGCCGGTTTTGCAGTCAACAGTGCGGCAGAACTTGAACCGACCCTGCGTAAGGCGATGGATGTTCAGGGCCCTGCCGTGGTGGCGGTACCGGTCGATTATGCCGACAACCCTCTGCTGATGGGCCAGCTGCATCTGAGCCAGCTTCTTTAATTTCAACCTGAAAGGATATGATGATGAAAACCAACGTAGCGTTTGTTACCGGTGCAGGACAGGGAATAGGTGAAGCTATCGCCCTGCGGCTGGCCCGGGACGGTTTTGCCGTGGCCGTGGCCGATTTCAATCCTGACACTGCCCACCAGGTGGCAGAAAAGATCATTCAGAGTGGCGGTAAAGCGGTGGCGCTGAAAGTTGATGTCTCCCAGCGTGATCAGGTGATGCATGCGGTTGAGGAGGCTCGTCAGGCGCTGGGCGGCTTCGATGTCATCGTCAATAATGCCGGCATCGCGCCCTCCACACCGATCGCCGGGATCACCGAAGAGGTGGTGGATAAAGTCTACAACGTCAACGTGAAAGGGGTGATCTGGGGCATGCAGGCCGCCATCAAGGCGTTCGCCGCGGAAGGACACGGCGGTAAAATCATCAACGCCTGTTCACAGGCTGGCCATGTCGGTAACCCGGAACTGGCCGTTTACAGCTCCAGTAAGTTCGCGGTACGGGGCCTGACCCAGACAGCGGCCCGAGACCTGGCTCCGTCAGGCATCACGGTTAACGCCTACTGCCCTGGCATTGTCAGAACACCGATGTGGGATGAGATTGACCGGCAGATCTCCGATGCGGCCGGTCAGCCCGCCGGTTATGGCACCCGTGAGTTTGCCAAACGCATCACCCTTGGACGCCTCTCCGAGCCGGAAGATGTGGCGGCCTGTGTCGCCTACCTCGCCGGTCCCGACTCCGATTACATGACCGGACAGGCGTTACTGATTGACGGCGGCATGGTGTTTAACTGATTGCCGCATCGCCCTCCCCTGCTGCGCCCGCGCGTAGCAGGCTTTCCCCTTGCTGAATCGTTAAATTTTTTTATCAAAAAAGCCCACTGCCTTCAGCCACTTGCCCGTACGACCGCTATAACAGCCACAATATGCGTCTTCGCAGGTTAAAGCTGCTAATCGTCATGCCGATAAAACACAGACCCTACTCCCTGTTCGAAGCGACTATGTTAACGATCAACCATAACGAAACCGCCGCATTTACGAACAATATGCGGTACAGCACTGAGTCAGTTCTGGGAAGAACGATTGAACGGTTATCATCAGGGATGCGGATAAACAGTGCCAAAGACGATGCAGCGGGCCAGGCGATTGCCAACCGCATGACGGCCAACATTGGCGCCGATAGTGTGGTCGCCCGCGGCCTGAACGATGCCATCAGCTATGCCCAGACGGCAGGCGGTGGCCTGGGCAGCATAGCGGACCTGTTGATTCGGGCTAAAACGCTCTCTATCCAGGCCGCGACCGGTACGCTGTCGGATGCCGACCGCCAGAGCGTCAACGGCGAATACCAGCAGATTCTGGCCGGCATTAACCAGATTGCCGACCAGACGGAGATTTTCGGTAAATACCCGTTAGCCACTAACGATCCGGACCTGCCGCCAGCGCTGCTCGGCAACGTCCAGCCGATCAACACCAAATTCCCGGTTGCGGGAAAGAGCTATTCGTTTACTTCCGGGGTGATCCCGCTGGCCTATATCCCGGCCGGCTCGACCGCCATCACCATCTCCATTGACTCACTGGGTCAGGATGATGATCTGCAGCTGTTTACCCGCGACGGTAAGCATCTGGCCGGCACCCCGATTGACGGCAGCGCGCCCGATTATACCTGGATGAGTAAAGGCATCACCGATGACGCCACCGCGCAGTCTCGCCTGCTGACCAGTAACAACGGCTTCGCCAGCGGCGCGGCCTATGACGGTTCGCAGCTGCTGGAAGGCGGAGCCAGCTGGTCGCTGGCTGGCAGTAACAGTGGCAGCTATAACGGGATGAATATCACCTACAGTGGTGACGGCGATCGCTATGAAGATGTCGCCAGCGGCGATTTCAACAACGGCACCAATACCGGCACCCGGCTGGAGCGCATTACGCTGGATACCGTCAGCGAAGATCTGATTGTGGTGGTGGTCGGCAATGGTTCATTCACCAGTAACCTGACCTGGGGAAATCTGCCTGAGCCAAAAGCGAGTCCGGTTACGCCGCCGCATCAGAGCGAGCCATTAGAAGTGATCACCAGCGCCGACTTCGGTCAGCCGATACAGTCTGATCATATTCCGGCTACGCCGTCGGATACCAAAGCGCTCGGGCTGAATAACACTACTCTGCTGACACCGGGTGATATCAGCAGCACCATGCACGCGCTGGATAGCGCGCTGGACAAAGTCAGCCGCTATCAGTCGACCTATGGCGCGAAAATAAATCGCTATGAGTCCAACCGCACGGTGCTGTCTCAGCAGAGCGTGGATACCTCGACGGCCCGCAGTCGGATTCAGGATGCTGACTATGCAGAGGAAGCCAGCCAGCTGGCGCGCAGTCAGATCCTTCAGCAGGGCCAGAATGCGGTCATGAAAATGGCGAATAAGTCGCCTGAATTGATCATGCAATTGTTAGGCAGTTAACGTCGTTACTCTCCACCTGATAGCTGAGCTTTCCGGCTCAGCTATGCTGCCGTTCCCTCTCCCGTCATCCAGACACTCACCCGTTGCTTTGCGCCTTCTCTGGCCCTGAAAAGCCGGTAAATCGTGCGCCTCAGTTGATCGCAATCACACAATCTCGTTTAACAACCGTTTAATAACGATCGGGATCACTCTTTTTTGTTAAATAAATGCTAAATCCTGATAACTAATTATTATCATCTTTAGGTGCAGGGTTAATTAAAACAACAGGTTAACCATTAATGCGCTAAGTATAACGTGAGTTTTTATCGCACTACGTAACTTTTCTATTACTTTTTAGCCATGACGAGGGCCATTAATTTGCTGACCATACTGGGATTTTCGATGGTTGTTTGCTTCATGTATCTGATCATGACCAAACGCATGTCAGCCTTGATTGCGCTGATCCTGATCCCGACCCTGTTTGCGCTGATTGGCGGCTTTTATCAGGGCCTGGGCACCATGATGCTGGACGGTGTCAAAACGCTGGCCCCGACCGGCGTGATGCTCACTTTCTCTATTCTCTATTTCGGGCTGATGATTGATGCCGGCCTGTTCGATCCGCTGGTGCGCTTTATCCTGAAAATCGTGCGCGGCGATCCGCTCAAGGTGCTGGTCGGTACCGCGGTGCTGACCTTACTGGTCTCACTGGATGGCGACAGCTCCACCACCTACATGATCGCTATCGCCGCCTTCTTACCGCTCTATCAGCGGCTTGGCATGAACGTGCTGGCGATGACCTGCCTGGTCAACCTGGCCAGCGGTATTATGAACCTTTCGCCGTGGGGCGGACCGACGGCGCGCGCCGCAGCCGCACTGCGCATTGATGCGCTCGATATCTTCATTCCGATGCTGCCCGCGATGTTGATGGCCTGCATGAGCCTGGTGGCGATGGCGGTGCTGTTTGGCCTGCGTGAACGTAAGCGTTTAGGCGTGATGACCCTGAAAGATCACCATCTGGATAATATCGAACTGGGGCTGGGTGATGCCGAAGAGTGTGCCGCTAATCGCCGACCGAAAATGTTCTGGCCTAATTGCATCCTGACCACCGTGCTGCTGGTGCTGCTGGTGATTGGCTTGATGCCGATCCAGATCCTGTTCATGCTGGCGTTTGCGGTTGCGGTGATGCTCAACTATCCGTCGCTGGAAGAGCAGAAAGCGCGTATTGGTGCCCATGCCGGTAACGTGCTGGCAGTCACCGCGCTGATTTTTGCCGCTGGCGTGTTCACCGGCATTCTCTCCGGCACCGGCATGGTCGATGCGATGGCGAAGAGCCTGCTGGCGGTGATCCCGCACAGCTTTGGGCCTTATCTGGCGCTATTCACTGCGCTGGTCAGCCTGCCCTTCACCTTCTTCATGTCCAATGACGCGTTCTACTTCGGTATCCTGCCGGTTATCGCCCAGACCGCCGCCAGTTACGGCATTTCAGCAGAAGAAATCGCCCGCGCGTCGATTGTCGGACAGCCGTTCCACCTGCTCAGTCCGCTGGTGCCGTCGGTCTACCTGCTGGTCGGACTGGCGAAAGTTGATATCGGCGATCACCAGCGCTTTGCGATTAAGTGGGGGATTCTGGTCAGCCTGGTGCTGATAGCTGGCGGTCTCCTGACCGGCGCATTCCCGCTGTTCCACCGCTAAATCACAGATTTCTGGCGGATAACCGGCAATTTTGCCCGGTTATCCGCTGCACCGCTCCGCCTACTGCGTCATCCCTTTCTACACTCTAAAGCCAGACAGACGTGCCACGCGCCAGGCTGGCCGGGCCGCGTCGTATCTTGTGTATTGACCTTATGGAGGCCAGATGAAAATTCACCACCTCAACTGTGGCTGTATGTGCCCGCTGGGCGGCGCGCTCTATGACGGATTCAGCAAAGGCCTGACGGCCCAGCTGGTGTGCCACTGCCTGCTGATTGAGACCGACCGCGAAGGTCTGGTGCTGGTCGATACCGGGTTTGGCCGTCAGGATATGCGGGCACCCGGCAGCCGCTTGTCCGGTTTTTTCCGCGCCATGAATAACATTCAGCGCCGCGATGAGCTGACCGCGCTGGCACAGATTACCGCGCTGGGTTTCAGGGCTGAGGATGTGCGCCACATTATTCTGACCCATCTCGATTTTGATCACGCTGGCGGCTTAACGGACTTCCCGCAGGCGCGCATTCATCTGCTTCAGCAAGAGGTTGATACTGCTCATCAGCGGCATAGCTGGCTGTCGCGTGAGCGCTATCGTCCCGGCCAGTGGGGCGGGATCAGCAACTGGGAAACCTATCAGCCGCAGGGGGAAAAGTGGTTTGGCTTTGAGGCAGTGCACGGATTGCGCGATCTGCCGCCGGAAATTTTGCTGGTGCCGCTGGCGGGACATACGCCTGGCCATGCCGGTATCGCGATTCAGCAACCTGATGGCTGGCTGTTGCACGGCGGTGACGCCTGGTTTTATCGCGGTGAAATGCGCCAGCCGACGCGCCACTGCACGCCGGGGCTGCGTTTTTACCAGTGGATGATGGCGATGGATAACGCGGCACGCCGGCATAATCAGCAGCGGCTGCGCGAACTTTCCTGCCAGCGTGGCGGCGAGATCACCTTTTTCTGCAGTCACGATGCGCGCGAACTGGACGCGTTGCGGGTTAACGCCCCGCTGCGCTAAGAGCAAACCAATTATTGTATTGATCAGGTTGGCCAGCAGACTGAGCCGGATAAAGCCCGCTATTTATCCACGGAGCGATTAAATAGCGGGCTGGAAAACCCATGCTTACTTCACCCAGTCTTCGAACACCAGGCCCGGTACCCGCTCAAACTCCCTGACATTATTGGTCACCAGAATGGCCCCTGTCGCAATCGCGTGTCCGGCAATGGCGGTATCGTTAGGGCCGATTGGCGTTCCGGCCGAAGCCAGTGCCGCTTTAATTTCCGCAGTGGCGTCCACCGCTGCCCGATCCCACGGCAGGATTGCATCAAGGCGGGCGCAGAAGGCATCAACCAGCTTTCCATGGCGCGGAGAAGCGTTTTTCCCGATCGCCCCGAAACGCATTTCGGCATAGGTAATCGCCGATACCACGATACGATGATTACGCAGCACCGCCTGCTCCAGACGTCTGATCACCGCTTCCGGCTGCTCGCGCATAATGAACGAACAGATGCAGGTGTCCAGCATGTAAGTCTTACTCATAAGTCAACGCGGCCTTCATCACTGATAACGTCTTCACGCTCTGTCATAAAGTCAGGGTCCGCTTTCTCTTCCTGAATAAATGAGCCCCATGTTGGACGTACCGGGCGAAGAATGATGCTGTCGCCTTCACGGATGATCTCCAGTTCGCTCACCCCCTCAAAGTCCATATCACGCGGCAAACGGATGGCGCGATTATTGCCATTTTTAAATACTGATACGGTTCGCATGATTTTTCTCCCATAGAGTAAATGCTGTACAAAGCGGGTGCATCAATACCAGCAAGCACCCCAAGCATAGGCAAAGTATATGCAGATGCAAAGCATATGTATAGCTGGCACACCTGCAGATTGCAGACACCACCGGAACGCTTTATTGGTAAGGGAAGAGTGGGTGCAGGCAGACAAGCTTTCCTCATGGCAAAGAACTGTCTGAAATCAGATCAGCGGCTGCCGGAAAATACAACAGCCAGAATAGCTTAGTGAGCCTGCCAGCCTTGCTGAACGGGCGCGAGGCCAGATGCTATCGCGGGGTAATTTTTGTCGTCATGCGCGAACTGGACGCGTTGCGGGTTAACGCCCCGCTGCGCTGAAGGCAAAAAAATGCCCGTATTCACTAATACGGGCAGTGGATTAAGCCGGATACAGCCGCAGCCTTATGGCTTTTTGAATTTGTCTTCAACCTTATCTTTGGCTTCGGCAATTTTATCGCCTGCCTTCTCGATTACGCCCTCTTTATGCGCTGGATCCCGGCCAGAGAGGCCACCCGGCGATACAGCCGGACTGTCGTGACCGGTGCGGGCCTGCTGCGTAGCGTCGAGCAGCGGATCGGTCGCAGTGCGGTTGCCGGCCACGTTATCCGTGCTGGCACGGTCAATATCCACTTCCTGGCGACGTACCGAGTCATTGATGGTTTCAACCCGATCGCTTTGCTCTTTACGCAACACCACTTCTTCAATGATTTGCGCGGTTTTATTCACCACCGGTTGTTCATGGGTCTCTTCAACTTCGATGGTTTTTTCCGACCAGTCGACCTGATCCGGCGCGCCGGTTTCGCTCAGCGGACGGCGGAAAATCTCCGCATGCTGCTCACGCAGCGACACATTTTCTGACACCTGATCGGTGACCGTGTAGCGGCGTACCCGGGTTGAGCCTTCGCTGACCAGGCGTTTTCCCACTTCCAGTCGCTCTTCGGCCAGACGCAGCACGTCTTCTTCACTTTCATCGCCGGTCAGCGAAGGACGTACGGTCGCGCTATGGGCCGGATTGCCGGTGAGATCGCTGCCCGGCGTCGGTTGATTCAGCGAGGCACCCGGTGCGGTGGTCAGGCCATCATCGGCGGCGTAATCTTCCGGCAGGGCGGCGCTGCGCTCGGTGAGCTCTTCATGTGCATCAAGAATGCCCAGTGCCCGCGGCAACTGATCTTCATCTGCACGCAGCGACAGCACCACGCCGCCAGTCCGCATCGCATCTTCATAGACTTCTGCCTGATCTTCTTCCAGCGTATTGCCGAACAGACGCTGCCAGAAGCCAGGATGACGCGCTTCCTGACCTTCAGTACGCAGGCGCTCTCCGGAAATAATATCAATGTCATCGTCCAGGAAGCCCGCTTTGATCAGGTTGCGCTTTGCGCCTTCTGCCAGTGAGACATTGCTGAACATCGTTACGATTGTTTCACGCGCCATAGTTTTCTCCTCGGTGATGGGTTCAGACTGTTTTGGTTGCTGATGTCTGTCTATCTGAGCGTGCTGTTTTTTCAGGGTGACCACCTGTTCCAGCGGAACCTGGTTAACCACTTTGCGGATATGCAGTTCCTCTTTCAGCACCAGCCGGCGGATAATCTCAACTTCCTCTTCAACCACAGGAATGATGATCACGCCGTTTTCTTCGCGGATTTCCGGCATTGACGTCAGCCGTTCCGATTTAGGGACTCGCTCTATTTCGGCTGTCTGCTGCCTGAGTAACAGGGCGATTTTTTCTTCATGCTCCGTCACCCGCCGGGTAACCCGGACATGGCCGTCACTGACCTGCTGCTTCGAAATCTCAAGCTGCTCTTCCGCCAGCCTGAGTCGCTGGTCATTTTCCCCTGCCTCCGGTTTTTCAGGCGGTCGATCGTTCATGGTTAACCTGCCCGTAGTCCTGAGAAAGTTATGCTGGGATAAGCGTGCAGAGAAATAATGGTGACTTTTCCTGTCATGAAGCATAAGTGACTGCTTCATGAGAATTTAAAGCCTGGCACAAGCGAAGCTAAAAGATAGGAAATAGCGTAAAAAGATGGAAATATGAGGATAACGTGGCGCTAAAATCCGTTAAGCGATGCGGCAGATAAAAAAATGCCAGCGCAGCGGCTGGCAGTGAATATGACATCATTAACGGTGGCTCGCCCCGGCTGTGGGGTTGCGGATTAATCAGGCTGTTTTTCTTCGGCAGAGGTCAGGAAAGCCTGCAGTTCCGCCAGCAATGCTGATGGCACCTCTTCCTGCGGCGAATGGCCGCACGGTAACGCCCGCCCCCGAATATGTGAGGCTTTGTCAGCCCAGGTTTGCGGCACATCATACAGCTGGCCGACCGTGCCCTGCTCTCCCCACAGTAACAGCAGCGGGCAGCGGATTCGCTCTCCTGCGCTGGCAGCATCATCCTCTAAATCTATCGTCGCACTGGCGCGATAATCCTCACACACCGCGTGCACCATCGCCGGATGCTGATAGCAGCGCAGGTAATCTTTCAGAATCGCTTCAGGCGTAGCATCAGCGACTTTAAGTTGCGCCCGGATATGCTGACGCAGGAAGAATTCGGTATTTGATCCGATCAGCGTTTCCGGTAATGGCTCAGGCTGAATCAGAAAAAACCACCAGAAATAGCGGGTGGCGAATTCCCTGTCTGTCTGCTGGTACATGGTGGCTGTCGGTGCAATATCGATAAAGGTACAGGCGCTGACGCGATCCGGATAATCGAGCGCCAGCCGATGGCCTACCCTGGCTCCCCGATCGTGTCCGACAAAAGCAAAGCGCGGGTGGCCAAGCGCAGTCATCAGCAGCGCAATATCCTGCGCCATCGCCCGTTTTGAATAGGGCCGGTGCTGCGCATCGCTGGCCGGTTTATCACTGTCGCCATAGCCGCGCAGATCGGGCAGCACCACGGTGTAATGCTGCGCCAGCACTGGTGCCACCTTATGCCAGCAGAGGTGATTCTGCGGATGACCATGCAGCATCACCAGCGCCGGCCCGCTGCCGCCAGTGGCGACGCGCAGCGTGATGCCGTTATCCAGCGTGACATCCTGCAACTGGAAACCCTGAATAAACGGGGACGGACCCCGATTGCTGATTGAACCCACCCTGACCTCGTCGTTTCAAAAAAGTCTGTTCAGTCAGTGTAGACCGGGATTAAACCCGTCTGCTCAGGGGGTGATCTGCTGGCCACTGACCAACGCACCGTCAGTGGCGTAGATCAGCAGCGCCCGCTGATTGTTCTCCCGGTGTAACTGATACCAGTCCAGCGCACTGACCCGCATCACCACTACGCCGAAATGCTGCCTGCCGGCATCGTCATCCGCTGGGGGCACTGCAGCCTGCTCATCACTGTCAGACACCTCGCCCGGCGGGCCGCCGGTGTAGGTGCTGCGGGTCCGCGCCGGTAACCGGGACCACGCAGCATCCGCAATATCGCTCTCCCCGGCATACAGTCCGACCTCTCCCTGCAGGCGCAACTGCAGCCGGGTCTGCAGGGCATATCCCAGCACCGTCACCTGCGGATTCGCGCTCATCTCCTGCCACTTCGGACTGCGGAGATCGGTATGAAAGGTCAGGGTGCGCAGGCGGCTATCAACCTGACGTAAAACCACGGTACGCGCCTGTGGCCGACTGGCGGCATCAACCGTACACAGCGTCAGGTAGCGGAATTCCGCCTGCGGATCAGCGGCAGCATCGCTCAGTGTGGTCCAGGCAGAGGCGTCAATCTGTTTCAGATCCATCCGTTTTGCTCTCTCAGTGGCAAGGGGGGCGGCTCAAGCGTAGCAGTGAAGCCACGGCTTCACCTGTCAGCGCGCTAATGTCAGCAAAAAAAAGCCCCCGCAGGCGAGACCGACGGGGGCGTGATTTTACAGATTAACGCAGGTTACGGCAGCGCATAAGCGATAAGCGTATCGCCCATTTTAGTGCCGAACGAGCCGTGTCCACCGGCCATGATCACCACATATTGCTTACCGTTGACTGCATAGGTCATCGGCGTCGCCTGACCACCCGCCGGCAGTCGGGCCTGCCACAGCAGTTTGCCGTCACGCACACTGTAGGCGCGCAGGTAGTTATCTAGCGTTCCGGCAACAAAGAAGACATTGCCAGCGGTGGTCACCGGGCCGCCTAACATCGGCACGCCCATTTTGAACGGCAGCGGAACCGGCGCACTGTCGCGTACCGTACCGATGCGTTTCTTCCAGACAATCTGATGATTCTGCAGATTGATCGCCGAGACAAAGCCCCATGACGGCTGCAGGCACGGCAGACCTAAAGGTGACAGGAACGGATTCAGTTCAACGCCATAAGGTACGCCATACATATGCTGCACGCCGGATTCCGAACCGGAACCGGCAGCACCCGCCGCACCAGGCTCAATCGGGTTGCCCGGTCCGCGTGGGACCAGCCGTGAGATAAACGGCATCGCCATCGGGTTCGCAATCGCAATCTGACGGTCGGTATCAACCGCAATACCGCCCCATTCGAACATGCCGAAATCACCCGGGAACACCAGCGTGCCCTGCTCTGAAGGTGGCGTAAACGGGCCTTCATATCGCAGGCGATGGAACATCACGCGGCACGCCAGCTGGTCGAACATCGTCGCGCCCCACATATCCTTGCCCTGCAGATTCTGCTTCGGCCGGAAGGTGAGTTGCGAGAAAGGCTGAGTCGGGTTGAGATGATCGCCTTTCGCCGGTCCCTGCGGTACCGGGGTTTCCGGTGCAGGTACCACCGGCTGGCCGGTTTCACGGTTCAGCACAAAAATGTTGCCGGTTTTAGCCGGTACATACACCACCGGTACGCGCTTGCCGCTGCTGTCCGTGATGTCCGCCAGGGTTGGCTGCGACGGCAGATCCATGTCCCACAGGTCATGATGTACTGTCTGATAGAACCAGGCCAGCTTACCGGTAGAGGCGTGCAGCGCCAGCAGGCCGCTGGCATAACGCTCCTGTTCCGGCGTGCGATGACCACCCCAGATATCCGGCGTCGAGACGCCCATTGGCAGATAGATGATGTCACGCTGAGCATCATACGCCGCCGGTGCCCAGGAGTTAGGTGAGTTGGCGCTGAAGGTCTCCCCTTCTGCAGGCAGCGCATTCGGATCTTTCGCGCCAGGATCAAACGCCCACACCAGCTTACCGCTGTCGATATCAAAACCGCGGATCACGCCAGACGGTTCACGGGTTGACAGGTTATCGGTGACCGAGCCCGCCACGATGATCACTTTGTCGGTGACAATCGGTGGTGACGTCGGCTCATAACCGCCCGGATAGGCATTTGGCTGCTGATGTTGCAGATTCAGCTCACCGTGGCTGGCGAAGTTCTCGCAACGCTCACCAGAGGTGGCATCCAGCGCAATCAGACGACCGTCGTCCACCGGCAGGAAGATACGACGCGCGCAGTGGGCAGGCTGTGAAGCGCTACTCTGCTGCGCCGCCGGCATTTCGTGATAGGACACGCCACGACAGGTGATGTGCTGGAATGACGGATCGGATTTGAGCTTCGGATCAAAGCGCCATTTCTCTTTGCCGCTCACCGCGTCCAGCGCCAGCAGAATCTGGTGTGGCGTGCAGAGATAGAGCATGTTGCCCGCCTTGAGCGGCGTCACTTCATTGGTAATCTCACCCGGATCGTTCGCGGTTTTGACATCGCCGGTGTGATATTGCCAGGCCACCTGCAGGTTCTGCACGTTGTGCTCATTGATCTGCTTCAGCGGCGAGTAACGCACGCCTTCCTGCGTCCGGCCGTAGGCGGTCCAGTCTTCCGCCGGTACCGATGAAGCGGCTGGCGCAACATCGGTCAGCGGCAGTTCGCCGTTTATCTCCTGCGGATCGTGCAGTGATGAGCCCACCAGCAGCGCTCCGTTAGCCAGTAAGGCGATAACCATCGCCGCCAGCGGTTTTTTACCGGCCGGGCCAAACTGACGATAGCTGAAAGGCAAAATCAGCCAGATCCCCAGCAGTACCCAGACGTCGAGTCGCGGCACCAGCGTCCAGTAGTCGCTGCCTGCTTCCTGCCACGCCCACAGCGCACTGGCGATCAGAATCGCGGCGTAGAGATAGAGCGCACTGCGTTTTCTGCGCCACAGCAGCACGCTAAAGCCCGCCATGGCCAGGCCGCTGATCAGGTAATACGCGCTACCGCCCAGCGATAGCAACCAGACGCCGCCGATCAGCAGCCAGGCAGAGCAGGCGACAGAGAACAGCAGCGTTAACAAATTGAGTGTTCGGGATACCCGTGACATGTGTTTAACCTTGATAAAAAGCGGGAAATGTAAAGAAACATCAGTGCAAGTGTAAACGCTATCACATGCCATTTACATTGCCTTTTCGTGGCAGAGTGTAAACAAATCTCTAATAATTGTTATATATCAGCTAATTATATTTGAAATGTATTAACTAAAAAATTTCAACCGATGCGAACCACACAACTCATCGTAAGAATCCCGGCATAAATGGAAGCGATACCACAACCGCCGTCTTCAGCGGTGCGCGGCTGGCTGGCGAGTTTGACTCCCGCTTCTCCGGCGGCTGTGTTAGCTTGCTGGCATCAACTTTCGCCCTGAAGCTCGGCCTGCAAGGAGTAGCATGATGCAACCTGATGTGATCATTTCTGCGCGGCTGCGTTACCGGCCGTTGAGTCAGCAGGACTGGCCGTTTTATCTGGCGGTCAGTCAGGATCAATCGGTGATGAAATATATCTCTGATCCACGCTCTGCCGACGAAATCAGAACCCACTCGTTTGACGTTCGCTTGCCCGCCTGGCATAAAGGATGTGATCACTGGCTTTGCCTGGTGATGGAAGAAAAAACCTCAGGATTGCCGACAGGATTCAGCGGATTTATCGATCGGGGTAACGGCATTGCCGAGTTTGGTTTTATTCTCGCCGCTGACTTTCACGGCAAAGGTTACGGTCGCGAGTCACTGAATGCGGTGATCGGGTTTTGTTTTGACCAACTGGCGTACCGCAAGCTGGTGGCGACCGTTACCGCTGGGAATATCGCCTCACGGAAAGCGTTAATCTCCGCCGGCTTCGCGCAGGAAGGCACCTTAAGGCAGAACTTTTTTCTGAACGGTAAATGGCAGGATGACTGGCTGTTCGGTCTGCTGAAAGAGGAGTACCAGAGCCGGCGCTAAGCCGTTACGTTCATTCAGCCCCGATGCTGAACCTGAGACGGGCAACAAGGTGGAAAGGGTATGCTGGATTATATGGTGTCGCGCTACCAGAGCCTGCCGGTTTCACCGCACCGGCTCAGGGGCTGGCTGATTAAGTGGCTGAAGCAGCAGCAGGCATGGTGTCGTGATGCCCGTTTCTCTGCCGCCTTTCCCTGGCGTGAAACCGGGTTGCCACAGCGTTATTTTCTGCAACGTGAACTCCACATTGACGGTCAGCGTTATCTCACCGGTCCCCGCTATCTCGGCGGCGATCTGGCCCAGCCGTTTATCGATGTCGTCGCGCTGGATGGACCGATTAACCAGCAGGTTGCCTGCGCCATTATGCAGGCGTGGCAGGCGCTGAACCCGCAAACGCTGCGCGTGCTGCTGCCCGCCGACCATCCTGCGATCGGCTTCACCGATCAACTGATCTTTCTTGGCCGCCCGGACTCGCTTTCCGCCCCGACCGGGCAGGATGTTTCGCTGGTGACCGCCACCAGAGAGGATTATCCGGTCTGTCTGACCACTATCAATCGCGCCTATCGTGCCAGCTGGCGTGCCCTGCCGCAGCTCAGACATCTGCTGCTGGCAACCGATAAACGGGAACTGCGTGAGGATATCGCCCAGGGCAACGTCTCGCTAATTGTCAGTCAGGGTCAGCTGGCCGGCTTGATCATTTGCGCGATGCGCCGCGTGGGGTTCATTGAGGCGATTCAGATTCTGGATGAGGTGATTTTGCCCGAATACCGCGGCCGCGGACTGGCAGCGCGAGCCCAGCAGATGCTGTTGCAGCAGCTCGATCAGCGTTACGGCGACAGCGTGCTGCTGACCGGCACTATCCTTCCCGGCAATACGCCTTCGCTGAAAAGTGCAGAAAATGCCCAGCGGCGTTGCGTACTGAAGTATCAGTTTTTCACACCGGCCGACTTAAGTGCAGGTCAGCGGGTGATGGCCGCTGACGGTTAAATGCACAGCCTTACCATAGCGCCAGCTCAATTAATTTATCCTGCACGCTATAAACCCGCTGTTTCAGATTCAGACTCTCTTCTGCACTGATACGTTTTGCATCAAACGCGCGGTTAATCTTTTCCAGCGCCATTTTGGTTTTGCTTTTCAGACCGATGTGCCAGTTTGCCTGCGGGTAACCTGCCACCTGAGTTTCTAAACTCAGCACCAACTCAACCACACTTTTACCACCGGTAGAAGTTTCAGATGCAGACATATCTACCTCTATTTGCTGCTAAAACAGATGCCTCTTTGCTGCAGGCATTATACATAATCCCGCCGTCCGCAACGGGGTTTTCCTGCGCCCCGCACCGCGCTGTCCGATACATAACCTGCGGCCAGACCTGCCGTACCGCAACGCTACGGCTTCGCTCGCAAAATTCCGCAGGCTGTTCTTAACTCATTTTCAGTGATTTCCGTTCGACTGAGCCTGCTATCGGAGGACCTTTTGGCCAAAAAACCTCAAACAACCGCCAGCGATAATACGCTTACGCTCCGGCGCTGGATAACCGTCGGTCGTCCGGCGACCGAGCTTTTTTCCCTGTGGCTGGAGCCGGATACTCTGCCGCGTATTATGAGCCACTTTGCCACGGTGACGCCGGTCAATAAAAGCGATGCGCACTGGCAGATCGAAGGCCCGCTGGGTAAACACTACGCCTGGGAGAGCCGGATTGTCGAAGCCCAGCCGGGCGAAATTATTGCCTGGCGATCGCTGGAGGGTGCCGACATCCCTAACGAAGGCGAACTTCTGCTGCGCCCGGCGCCCGGCGAATGGGGCACTGAACTGGCGCTCACTCTGCGCTTCATCCCGCCGGGCGGCGCGCTGGGGAAAAAGGTGACCAAAGTGTTTGATCTGTTGCCGAAAGAGGTGGCCAGCAAAGCGCTGCATCGCTTTAAAAGCCTCGCCGAGACCGGAGAGATCGCCACGCTGGATGGTCAGCCTGCTGGCCGCCACGCCGAACGTCAGGATAAGGAGAAATAAATGCGCGCACTATGCTGGAATGGCGTTAACGATTTGAGCGTTGAGACCGTGGCCGATCCGGGCCTGATAAATCCTCATGATGCGATTGTTCGCGTCAGGCTGACCACCACCTGCGGCTCCGATCTGCACGTAATTGATGGCCTGATCCCGAGTATGCGCGAAGGTGACATCCTCGGTCATGAATTCATGGGTGAAGTGGTCGAAGTCGGCAGCGCCGTAAATAATATTCGCCGCGGCGATCGGGTGGTGGTGCCCTCATTCATCTCCTGTGGTTCCTGCTGGTATTGCCAGCATCATTTACCTTCCTGTTGTGACAACACCAATCCGCAATGGGAGAAAGGAGAAGCCGTACTCGGTCATCCGACCGGCGGTATTTACGCCTACAGCCACGCCTTTGGCGGCTATGCCGGATCGCATGCAGAATATGTGCGCGTGCCGTTTGCCGACAATGATTGCTTCGTGGTGCCCGAGGGCGTGACCGATGAACAGGCGCTGTTTCTCTCTGATGCTGCCCCGACCGGTTACATGGGTGCCGATTTTTGTAATATCCACCCTGGCGACACGGTGGTGGTATGGGGCTGTGGCGGTGTCGGTCTGATGGCGCAGCAAAGTGCATGGCTGATGGGCGCTCATCAGGTGATTGGCATCGATCGCTATCCGGAACGGCTGGCAATGGCGCGCGATTATGCCGGCAGCCTGACGCTGGATTACACCCAGGTGGATATCAACGAAGCGTTACTGGAATTAACCGGTGGACGTGGCCCGGACAGCTGCATTGATGCGGTCGGTATGGAAGCCCGGGGCGAAGGACTGAGCCAGGTTTACGATAAAACCAAACAGATGCTGCATCTTGAAACCGATGTTGGCGCGGCACTGCGTCAGGCACTCTACGTCTGCCGTAAAGGCGGCAACATTGCCATTCTCGGCGTTTACGGGGTGATGGATAAGTTTCCGTTAGGCCTGATGATCAACAAGAGCCTGACAATCCGTACCGCTCAGCAGCATGGACAACGTTATATGCACCGCCTGCTGGAACACGTGGCCCGCAATGAACTGAACCCGGCTTTTATGGCGACGCATCGCTTCCCGCTGGAACAGGCACCGCGGGGTTACGAGATGTTCAAACACAAAGAAGATGGTTGCGTCCGCGCTATCTTCGTCCCCTGACTGACTGCGCCGCCACGATCGGCGGCGTAGCCATCATCCTCAGCACATCACTGGCAGCCTGATGCTGACCGATCCGGATCGCAACATCAGGCTCCACTGGCGGCCTATTAGCGGGCAATGGCTTTACTGCACCCGGCCGTAACAACCTTCTTCACCCTGCCCTGTCGCCCTTCGCTTAGCGCATCCCTGTCTGACAATAACTGGAGCTGCGCTGGCGGCAACATCATTAATACCGGCTGTTGAGCAACACCGGCTGCGGCGGGATAAACCTGTCAGCGTGGCATAGCAACATGAAGATTGTGTGACGTTAAAAGACGCAAAACCCATCAGAATTAATCACCTGCGCTAGCGCACTGACACCGTTTGCAATTCATACTTTGAAAACAAAATAATTACCTTCGGCGATTTTTTCATGACTAAATTAGCGCCAGTTTTCATTAACGGAGCGGGCAAATGACGCATTTTACGACGATTCTCTTCTCTTCACTGTTTGTGTGCTGTAACGTTTTTGCCGGGCCGGTCTCTTCCGTTGCGCTCGGCACGCTTTCCACTGCATTAAATGAACGGATGCAGGTGATGAAAGAGGTGGCTGGCTACAAAGCACAGCATCATCTCCCGATCGAGGATTTGCCGCGGGAACAGCAGGTGATGCAAAGCATGCTGAAAAACGCTGAGCAAGCCGGACTGGAACCCCATTCGGTGGAACCGTTTGTTCATGCCCTGATGAATGCCAGTAAGGCGATTCAATATCGTTATCGGGCGGACTGGCTATCAGTCCCGGATAACGCCGCCGTCAGGGATCTGGCTGATACCCGGCAACAGATACAACGGCTGGATAGCCAATTGCTCAACGCGATCGGCCAGCAGCTGTTGGCTGGCGGCTTTCCGCACGCCGAACGGGCATGGCTGGCCTCGCAACTCACGGCGGCCAACCTGAGCGAAGGCGATAAAAATAGCCTGCTCACGTCGCTCGCCAGCATCCGGCGCAGCCAGTAACATTAATCCGGCCGCTGATTCAGCGCATTAAGCCGCACGACGCCAATCGATAGTTGCCTCTGCCAGCGGGAGTCGCGTTGCTGGCATCGATTAACCTGCGGCGGCGTTAACAGCGCAGACGAAGCGTCGCAGGCAGTACCAGCTGGCTGTTTACTGGCTCATCGCCGCGGATCAGGCTGGTCAGGATCGCGAAGCAGGCCTGCGCCAGCTGCGGCACGTTTTGCTCGACCGTGTCGATGGGGATGGAGAGGGAATCATACAGGTAGTGATCGTCAAAACTGGCAATGCGGATGTCGCTGGTCAGCAAGCGGTGCTCGCTCATATAGCGCAGAACGCCCTCCAGCAGGCCGCAGGCGGCGGTAAACAGCGCTTTCGGCGGCCGCCTCAGCCGTTCGCACAGGGCGGCAAACATCTCATAACCGCTGGCCGGGTGATAGTTACCCTGAATAATCCATTCCGGACGCAGCGTAACGCCAGCACGCGTGAGTCCCTGGCTGAAACCCGCCAGGCGATCCTGGGTTGGTGACAGATCGGGCTGACCGCCAAGAAAGTAGATCTCATCCGGACTGGCGCGCGCCAGCCTTTCAACCAGATCGGCGGTGGGCGTGATGGCATCGGTGATCACCCAGGGTAAGCGCGTGTCACTGATGCGACGGTCAAACAGCAGCACCGGCAACTGCTCGCTAAGGGTGACGTAATCACTGTCGCTTAACATGCTGGACGCGACAATCAACCCGTCGACCTGGCGCGATACCAGGTTATTGACCACCGCCATTTCCTGCCCGGCATTTTCGTCGGTACAGGAGATCAGCAGCTGCAATCCTGCGGCGCGGCACAGATTTTCCAGCGCATGAGAAAACGCAGCGAAGCCATGGTTGGTGATTTCCGGCACCACCAGTCCCAGCGTATGGCTGCGGGCATCGTGCAGCATCCGGGCATGAATGCTGGGCTGATAGTGATGCTGTCGGGCAAGCGCCAGCACCCGTTCACGCGTCTCCTTCGCGACCCGCAGTTCTTCTCCGCGGCCGTTGAGCACCAGGCTGGCGGTGGCTTTACTCACCCCCGCCAGCGTGGCAATGTCACTGATGGTAACGCGTTTCGTTTTTCTCACGGCAAGGCATCGTCTAAGGAAACAAGCGCTTATTCTACCATGCAGCGACGTAACGACCAGTAGTGAGCCTGCAGTTCTGCGCGGCCACGCAGGGTTAACCGCGCCGGCTGCGTCGGAAAATAACGGCTGCTCATCACCCCTTCGCCATCATTGATGAAAATCTCAACGCTGGAGTGATCGCACAGGATCTGTAACCGGCTGGCGGCGCCCGTCCAGTAGCGGTAGTGCCATTCACCCGTGACCAGACTGCGACGCGCCAGCTGCAGTGCATCCTGCTGCCACGTCACGATCAGCGTGTCGGCAAAATTGAGTTCGATTCCGCCCTGGCTTTCCAGCAGCAGTTCCAGCCGCTGCGCATCGATCGGCGGCGCGTCATCAGCACGTCCCTGATAAACCTTTCCGGCTTCGCGCAGCGCCTGCAGCTCGGCGATCGGTTGCTGGCAGAGCTTGCCATCCCGGGAACTGAGTTCACGCAGGCAGGTCATCTGGTGGATCCAGTGATGAGCAACGGTGGGCTGGGCCATCTCTTCCCCGTCGGGCGTGCCCATCCATCCCACCAGCAACCGCCGCCCGTCAGCGGTCAGCGTGGTCTGCGGCGCGTAAAACTCGAAGCCGGCGTCCAGTTCGTGCAGCGGGCCGTGGTGATAGGCCGGCGTCTGATCATCGAGCGTGCCGCTCAGCCAGGCGCTCGGGTGACTGTTGAGAAAGCGTTTTTCCTCGCGCGCCACGCCCTGCGGACAGCAGATCAGGTAAGTGCTGTCGCCGAGAGTAAACATATCCGGGCATTCCCACATGTAACCCGCCGGCCCGAGACCGCCCAGCCCGCTGCCCGCTATCTCGCCGAGCAGTTGCCACTGCTGCAGATTTTCCGCCCGCAGCAGCAGCACTTTACCCTGCAACTGCCGATCCTGAGCGCCCAGCACCATGTACCAGTGGTTACCCTGTCGCCAGACTTTCGGATCGCGGACATGTCCGGTGTAGCCCTCTGGCAAAGCAATAACCGGCCCGAGCTTATCAAATCCTGCTGCGCTATTTTGCTGAGCCAGGCACTGCCACGCAGTGCGTGTGCCGTCGTCAAATTTCACGTTGCCGGTGTAAATCAGCGTCAGAACGCCATCGTCATCGACCGCACTGCCGGAGTAACAGCCGCTACGGTCATACGCTTCATCCGGCATCAGCGCAATCGGCTGATGTTGCCAGTGCAGCAGATCGGCAGAGCGCCAGTGTCCCCAGCATTTATGTTTATGCTCGCACCCCAGCGCATTCCACTGATAAAACAGATGATAATGACCGTCAAAATGGATAAATCCATTCGGGTCGTTAAGCAGTCCGGTAACCGGCGCCAGATGCCAGCCGGGATAATAATGGTCGTTAAGCGCAGCAGGCATCTTCTGCATCACCGCCTGCAGGATAGCCGGCAAAAGTGTCGATGAAGCCATTATTCAGCATCCGTATTGTATTTAAGCAGGTAAGAGACCACGAACGCCGTGGTGAATGCGATCGCCACGCCGATGCCATAATTGAACAAAGAACCCGCCTTGACGATTGCCATGCCTGGCAGCCCCGTCAGCCCGACGGCTGTCATATAGACATGCACGGAAACCACCCAGGCACCGCCCAGCGCGCCACCGATCAGGCCGGCTATAAAGGGCTTCATGAAGCGCAGATTAATACCAAAGATTGCCGCTTCCGTGATCCCCAGCAGCGCTGAGAATGCCGAGGGCAAGCTAATCGCTTTTATCTTCACATCTTTAGTTTTAAACCACACCGCCAGGCAGGCACCGCCCTGAGCCACGTTGGCCATCGCCCAGATCGGCAACAGGAAATTAACGCCAATGGCGGGATTTCCCAGCAGTCCGGCTTCAATCGCATGGAAACTGTGGTGTACCCCGGTAATCACGATCACCGAATAGAGCCCACCAAACACCAGCCCCGCCAGCCAGCCCGCGTGGGCGATCAGGGTACTGAGCACCAGAGAGATGCCGTCCCCCAGCATACGACCAGCCGGTCCGATGATCAGCAGCGCGATAAAACCGGAGATGATTACCGTCAGGAACGGCGTCAGGATCAAATCCAGTGCATCAGGAATAATCCGGCGCAACTGCTTCTCCAGTACGCTCATAAACCACACCGCCAGCAGCACCGGAAACACCGTGCCCTGGTAACCGATCATCGCCACTTCGATACCGAAAAAATTCATGGTATGGAAGCCCGAAGCCACGCCCCAGGCGTTAGTCAGTGCCGGGTGGGTCAGAATGCCGCCAAGGGTTGCGCCAAGAAACGGATTGCCGCCAAACTCACGAGCAGCGGTAAAGCCGATCAGGATCGGCAGGATAATGAAGGCGGCGGAACTGCACATATCCAGCATGATGTAGAGTGCGTTATCCGGATTGACCCAGCCGTAGGTTTTCACCATGCCCAGCAGCCCCATCAGCAGGCCGGATGCCACGATGGCGGGGATAATCGGCACAAAGATATTCGACAGCAGACGGGCGATACGCTGGAACGGATTAAGCTTGCGCGCCGCGATATCCGCCGCTTCAGATTTGCTCGACTCGCTAATCCCCGCTTCAGCAATAAATGCGGCATAGACTTTGTTGACCACACCGGTGCCAAAAATCACCTGCAGTTGCCCGGCGTTGCGGAAGCAGCCTTTTACGCCCTCGATCCGGCCAATCGCCGCGGTGTCTGCCTGGCTGTCGTCCGCCAGCACCAGCCGCAGGCGCGTAGCGCAATGCGCCGCGCTGGCGATGTTCTCCCGGCCGCCCAGCAAGGGCAGTAGCGCGCGGGAAATTTTTGCATAATCCATATTAACCTCTGTCTTCTGGTTTCATTTTTATTGGTGCGGTTGCCCAGCCCCTGCAAGCTGGGGCTGTCTGGTCAGAACCAGGTTTCCATCTGAACGCCAAAGTTCCATTCCCCTCCGGCCTCAAAACCCTTACTGCCAAAGGCATCATCACTGGCATAGTTATCCAGCCGGTGATCCCAGTTCATCCAGCTGGCGAACAAGCGGATTTCCGGACGTTTCAGGAAGTCGCCTACGTCTCCGGCTTTCAGGGTGGGTGCGACGGTGAGTTTGGTGAAGCTGCCGCTGACGGCATTGCGGTTTCTGTACCCTTCCGGGCGCAGGTCCATGTACTGATAAGAGCCTTCATACTGCATCTCAAAATTTTGAGTCATCTCCTGAATCAGCCGCAGGTTAACGGTCGCCCAGTCGTAACTGTCGCCTTTGACATAGCGATCCTGGCTATGCTGAGCCAGCAGCGCCGGGGCAATATGCCAGCCGTCTCCCAGCGCCGTGATGCCATAGCTGGCCAGACGCCAGCTATCCGCCTGCGGCAGCAGCGCGCCATCTGAACCAACAGATTTCACCTCTGCGCCCAGACCGTGGCCATACAGCAGCGCCGTTTTCGCCGAGCCGTCGGTCAGGCCATAGAAGCTGTCGTTATGCAGCCCGAGCAACGCATGTACGCCGGTGTTCGCCGCATCGCTTTTGATCTTATTTCCGTCAATATCCTCGCGATCATCGTTATCTCTGGCCCGCATGCCGCTCATCATCAGCTGAACCGGGCCGACAAAGTTGTTGAGTGACAGGATGTAGTTTTGCGCGCTGTTTTCGTTGTTTTCGATATCACCAAAGGTCCGTCCATACACCGAGAGGTTGCTGCGCGCCCGATCGCCCCACCTGATGTCGTAAAAGCCGGCACCGGTTCCGGCGAGGAACACTACATCGGAGTCGATCCAGTGAATATCGAAGTTGTCACGACCAAAGCGTTTACCGACCCAGACGGTGCTGTCTTTAAAGGCACCGTCGAAGGTCGGCAGCTGGCCGATTTCGACAAACGCCTGCCGCAGGTTGAGATCGCTGCTGTCAGCCGTCCAGTCGTTGTAGGTACGCTGACCGTCGGCCAGCATCGCTTTAAAGCGGGTGGTGGCACCGTTGGTCAGCGTCTGTTTATGTTCCAGATTCAGTTCGACATAGGTGTCAGGCTCATTACCGAGACGCCCGACGTGGCCGCCGGTTTCGCCGGCAGGGGTCAGCGTCGGTCCGCCCTGGGTTTTCGCTGCCGAGCTGTTCATCAGCAGGCCGGAGCGGGCGTAGCCGTGAAATTCAAATCCGCCCGCATCGGCGGAAGGTTTCAGTTCCGGTTTAGCGCTACGTTGCGCAACGTCAGTGGGAGCTGGCGGGGTCTGCTGCTGGACGGTTGCCAGCTGTTGTGCCTGCTTCTCAGCCGCTTCGGCCCGGATTTCAGCCGCGCTTGCGCGTTGCTCCGCGACCTGCAGACGGTGTTCAAGTGCGGCAAGCCGGGCTTCAATCGTGCTGAGGCCCGGCTCTGCCCGGACCGGCACAGCAACGAACAGGGTTGCCAGGGCTAATGCAATCGTGCTTTTTTTCATTGTTTTGCGTCTCTGAGGAAGGGCTATCATCACAAACTTTTCTTGCTAAACCGGTTTAGGCGCGAATCATAATCATGGGTAATTTCATCGCGCAATGAAAATAGCTAAACCGGTTTAGTGAATGTGAGATGGCTCGCAAAACCAGTGATAACAGCCCGGAAAATCAGCCTGTCGGGTCGCTGAGTTGATGCAGCCAGGGTAGTGCCGTCATTGCCCCTTTAGTCGTGGTTGCCAGTGCGCCACAACGCTGGGCGCTGGCAAGACTGACGGCTAACTGTGGCTCATCGGCGGGCAGACCCGACTGCGCCAGCTGCCACAACAGTCCGGCGACAAAGGCATCACCGGCACCGGTGGTGTCAATGCTGGCCACCGGCGTAGTGGGATAGTGATAAATCTGCCCCTGGTGACAAGCCATCACGCCCGCCCTGCCCTGCGTAACCAGCAGCAGCTTAATGGCAAAACGTTCAGCCAGCTGTTGCATGCTGTCGGCAGGATCTGCGGCAGAATGGAGGAACTGAAGTTCCTCTTCTGACAGCTTCACCACATCAGCACAGGCCAGCGCCTGATGCACAACCGCATGCAGCTGTGTCGGGTCAGGCCACAGATCATCACGCAGGTTCAGGTCGAAACTGACGAATCCGCCTGCGGCGCGTATACGCTGCATTGCGGTAAGCGTGGCTGTCCGTGAAGGTTCGGCTGACAGCGCGATTGAACAGCAGTGCAACCATTCCCCGGCGCTGAACTGCGGCAGATCGGTTGTCTCAAGAAACAGATCGGCGCTGGGACGTACCATAAAGGTGAACGACCGCTCGCCGGTGTTATCCAGTCCGACCACCACGGTTGAGGTGCGATGAGCGGGGTCGGATTTAAGGAAGGAGGTTTCTACCTGCTCATCAATCAGCGTCTGGCGCATAAAGTCGCCAAACGGGTCGGCCCCTACCCTGCCGATAAACGCACTCTTCCCCTGCAGGCGCGCCACACCCACCGCCACATTGGCCGGTGTGCCGCCCGGACACTGCATTAAACGTCCCGGCTCTTCCGGCAACAGATCGACTACCGCATCACCCAGACACCACACGCGTACTGACATAGAAATTCCTTAAAGTAGATGAGTAAGCTAAACCGTTTTAGCTATAACCGCAAATAGGTCAGGATTCAACAATCAAATTGCAGTAATGGGAGATGTAACGCCGGAATAAGGGGAAGGATGACCGTCTTTAACCTCCCTGTAACGCCGGGTGGGTCAGCAATGCAGCGAGTTTTCGAGCGGGAGTGATAAATAGTGAAGAAAGTGATCTGACCGGCCAGGATAAAAAAACCGGCGGCAGGCCGGTTTTAACGATAATCAGGAATTGTTCTGCTTCATCGATGACAAAATCTGTTTAATCGAAGCATCAATCTTCTCGGTGATCTCTTTTGGCAGGCGGCTGAATTCATACTGCACGGTCCGCTTCTCGTCGTTGGTTTTACGGCGCGCATAGGTATTGGCGGTGCTGAAGGTCGCCAGTTTTTCCGTCACCGTCCTGCTGGCTGGCGGCGGCGTTTTAAGCTGCTTCCTGGCGGTTTTGAAGCAGTCGAGAATGGCCGATTTTTTTTCGTCGGCGTTGAGCTGTGCCGGCATCGTATCACGGGTCAGTTTATCCTGAATCTGACTGACCAGGTCATCGACCGCGACCGCTTCGGCTTTGGCTTCTTCCCACACATCAAGCAGCAGTTGATAATCCTGCAGCGTCAGTTCAGCCACCACCGGGAAAAGTTCGATAAATTCAGCCGGAACTGAAGCAGCCTGGAAAGCACGGGTCACTTTGGCATTCGAGATCCCTTCCGCTTTGGCAATCTCCGACTTACTCATGCCCTGCTCGTTCATCAGCATAAAACGCAGTCCCAGCTCGCGCAGGTTATGTTCGCGGGCAGTCTGAATATCGGCGGCCAGCTGACGAGCATCACTGATGCTCAGTTCATCCGCCGTGACCAGCACTTCCAGACTGGCGCCAGAGAGAATACAGGCTGCACGGCGACGGGAGCCATCCATGATTTCGATCCGGTCAGCGGTGATGCGCCCGATGGCCGGAAAGAACTGTTGCAGGGTAATGGTGCGGGTGATCTCTTTGAGCGACTCCGCCGTCAGCGTGCTCTGATCGCGACCGTTGATCTTCGGGTCGACATAGGTCTTTGCTTCTATGTCATCATGCGGGATCAATTGCCGCACAAAGGTCGCCTTCATACCTGACTTCAGGGTAAAAGTGCGCGACTGGCTGCTGCTGTCGATCATGCTGGCAATGGCGGAATCACCGAATTTGCGGCCAATGCGCTGGATGGGTTTGCTCACAGGGTGCTCCTGATATATTCAATGCGATCGAATACAGCCCGTGAGAACTGTTCCGCTTCATATTTAGCTTTGCGTAACGCATCAGCGCTGCCGGGATAAGATGATGGGTTCGCGCTGATCACCGTATCAAACGATTCGCCGCAGCGTTCAAAGCCATCCAGTCGCGGCAGGCCACAATCGAGCATCGATTTGGTAAACACTTCGCGGGCATAACTTTGTGACGTGAGATGGTCGTGCTTGGAGGTCATTTTTGACATGAAGCCAATATTCGCCTTCAGACGTGGCTCAACCCCTTCCGCTTCGATCCGCTCCAGCATCTCTGGCAGACGCGTCAGGTACTTCATGGTTGAATGGAAATCAACCTGCGCTGGCGGCGTTGGCGTCAGCAGCACATCACTGGCAGCAATCGCATTCAGCATAAAGGAATCAAGATGCGGGCCGGTATCGAGGAAGATGAAGTCGTAATCGCCTGCCAGACGATCGATGACGTTACGACGCAGAACTTCAGAAGGTGCAACGCCAGGCAGATGCTGGGCGACCAGTTCTTCCCAGTCACTGGCGACAAAACCGTCATCAATCGAGGCGGGAATGACATCCACTCCAGGCATCACCGTCGGTTTGATAAACTGTTCACGCAGCTGGTCAGCGTCCAGATCGTTCAGCATCGCCTGAGCGGCGGTTTCCAGCACAGAGCCGACACTGTTGGTGTGGCTGAGAAACATGGTGCTGGATGCCTGCGGGTCGAGGTCGATAACCAGAATACGCAGGTCATTGTGCAGCATCGAAGGATGGGCGCGCATACCGTGGGCCAGCGTTACGGTGCTGACCGTTTTGGAGACGCCACCTTTGAGGCTGACCACAAAAATCACAAACGGGCCTTCGTGCTTGTCGCGGTATTTTGGCACCTTGCGATGCTGATAAATATCGACCACATTCTGGATGGTTAATGCATATTGCGAGGTGCTACCGGTTTGCTTCTTGCCAAACTGATAGCCGGCTTCTTCCATGTCACTGATGGCAGCAACCACGGCATGCTTACTCAGCAATGGCATATTAGCGACGGCATTGCGTGAGAAAGTCTGATAAAAACCGGTCTGGTTAAATTCCTGACGCTGCTGCTCAATGTGATTGCTCAGCCCGTGCAACATAGAGTTGGCACGCGTTGCCATCTCCAGCACACCACCATAGTCACGCTTCATAAGCCCCTCTGCATTAATGTTTTTTGCATACTACACAAAAAGCGGCTATCTGCCAATTTTTTAGAAAAATGCCAAAAACCTGGATTTTTTACTATCGGATGGAATGCTTCGGCAGAGCCAGCCAGCGTAACCGGCTTATCATCCAGATCGGGTGACTACAGCAGGGAGTAGCGGGGAAGCCTGGCTAATACACAGTAGCCGAACTCAGGCAGGGATAGGCGGCAGACGAATCTTCGTTGGTGCTGTTATTAAAAACTTCTGCGATCTCATTTGTCTGGGCAGGAACCGCAGCCAGCATACAGCGTAATAACAGGACAGGATCCTGGTGAAAATGGCGGGTGGAAAAGGGTGTTTTCATCGTGAAAATATAAAAAATAATTATTTATTTCATCATCTTACACGTAAAATTCCCTGGTGAGATTTCAGGAAAGAAACGGTCAGCACAAGTCGGAAGATAGAGTAAAGATCAGGAGAGCACCGGCGATGCTTTTAATGGCAGCAGTGACGGTAAATCTCTCATATCCACGGTTAAACCGCGCATAAATAGTAACAGGATAGTTTAGCCTGTTGAGATGTTCCTTTACCGGCGGTAACAACGCGTCATGGCGATTAAGCCATTTCCGTGAGGAGAGCGGTCGAATAATTACAATGACAAGACAGATTGCTCACCTGACTATTTGCCCGGTTTCCCGTTCTTCCTTTCTCGCTTTTTATACGCTGTATCATCTGGACCGAAAGAACGTGGTTAGCGCCGGGTAGAGAACAAAAGTGGACGAATCAGCAGGCGCGGCAATGAGATGTTGAGGCGTAAACTTCGCCAGAATATCACCGCCGCTGAGATGCAGACCCGCTCATCATCCTGGTTGTATCTGGTTTCAGCCGGCCTCTACCAGGGTGCCCGATGTTGATCGAAGTAGAATCCGCCGGTAATTAATTCCCGCCGGACTCTGTTCTGCCAGCCAGACAATGCCGGCAGCAGCTTCAGTGACACTTCGATAACCACTGTGTCCATTGAAATCCGTGGCGGTATAGCCAGGGTCGACAGCATTCACGCTGATGCCCTGATCCTTTAGCTGTTTGGCAAAGGCGAGGGTCACCGCGTTAAGTGCAGTTTTGGAGCTGTTATAGCCCAGTTCATTGACCTTAAAATAGGGATAGTTCGGGTCGGAGACCCATTCCAGTGAGCCCAGTCCGCTACTGACCATAATAATTTTAGCGCTGACTGCGGCTTTCAGCAGCGGCAGAAAAGCCTGGGTTACTCTTATGGCACCAAACACATTGGTATCATATACCGCCATAACCTCATCGATACTTTGCTCGCTGGGGTTAGTGCCCAGAACGCCTTAGATACCGGCATTATTAATCAGAATATCCAGCTGCCCTTCTTCTTTAAACATGTATTGCGCAGCCGCCTGAACGCTCGACAACTGCGACACATCCCTCTCCACTATCCGGGTTTCGATACCTTCCGCGACCAGTTTTGCCAGCGCAGCCTGGCCCCGCGCTTTATCACGACATGCCAGCCAGATGCGGTAACCACGCAGGCCAAGCTGTCGGGCCGTTTCAAAGCCGATACTTTTGTTGGCTCCGGTAATAAGAACAATTTTATCTTTCATACAGACTCTGATTTATTCGGCTTGGGTGCTCTTTCTTCTGCAGAAAGAGACCCGTATTTGCCCTCCCTTTTTAAGCTGATTGTTAACGTTTGATAATAGAGGGTAATGTGAATAGGCTGATCGGAAATCCGGACAATAACAGACGGCAACTGTGGATGACCTATCGATCTTCATTAGCGTATTCAAAGAAAATGGTTTCCGGATGGTCGCGAAGCAGCTTGGTTTGTCGCCTTCTACCGTCAGCGAAAAGATCACCGCGCTGGAACAGAGTCCTGGCGTGCTAAAACTGAATGTTACTGGTGCAGTGATGACGGATATCCTGCCCCCCATAATGAACCCTTTCCTCCTGCGCTATCCGCTATTGCGCGTGGAGATTATGGTTGATGACCGGTTGGTAGACGCAACCTCAGCAGGCTGTGACGCCGGTATCCGCTATGGCGAGCAGCTGGCAAAAGATAACATTGCCGTACCGATTGCTCCCCGCCCACAGACGCTCGCACTGGCGGCCGCGCCTTCCTATCTGGCTTTGCAGGATTTACCGTCACATTCGGCTGATTTAGCAGAGCATGATTGTATTCAGTTGAAGTATTCAAGCGGGGCACTGATACCCTTGCAATTTGGATGGCAGGGAAAGATCGTGAGTGTGAATCCTGCCGGTCGCTTAATCATTGGCGTCAATGGTGCCGCTGCCGCTATTGAATTTGCCAGACAGGGCAGAGGGATAATTGCTACCTTCGAAAACTAATTACAGCCCCATTTCGAAACTGGCGAGCTTGTTGCTGTACTGCCAGAATGGTGGTCTGCATTCGAAGGCCCCTGGCTCTATTTTCCCAGCCGGTTCATGTCTGCGCCGTTGCGCGCATTTGTTGATTTCCTCAAACAAGATGCTGTGGCTCAGTCATCTTGACCGACTTAGTACTGTTTCGTAACGGCAACGTACTGATTGCAGCGTAGAGAGAGTATCGCTTCGCTCTTTTTGCTGTCGGGCTATCTGCGAGTTTCTGCTTAATGACAACTACGCACGCACCAGATCCAAACTGAAATATGCAGACTGTTGAGGTTGATTGATCGGTGTTTTTGCTAATTTCTGGAAAAGCCCCTCTTCTGGCTGATTAAAAAGCTGACTCTTCCAACAGCAGCATTTCACGTATGAACTACCTACTCAAAGGGGAGGGGGAATTGACCTGCTTAAAACGAGCCGGTCTGACAGCAAATATATATTGCCAGCCAGAGAGACCTCACAACCTCATTGAGTGGATGTGCCATCCGACAGTGAACTTATGGCCTTCAGAACTCAAACCTTCATTTCTCAGCCACTGTTTAGAGGGAAGTTTCACGATTTTACTTATGATGGTTTTTACTCACTGCTATAGCCGGATGGATTAACGTAAGCATTGAGCACAAGTTTTGTGCTGAGAATCGCTTTGTTAAGCCTACAGCGCCCATAATAACGAACTCCGCAATCCTGATTTTCAGGGTAAATTCACGGTGTTTTCATCATGAAAATCCAAAAAAAGTCATTTTTAATCAAATACTTACATTGATATTTCTATGGTGAAAATTTTGTCTGAGAAGGATGAATAAAACGGTTTAGTTGAGCAGAGGAGAGAGTCGCTAAATGTCGTTAAATACTTCTTACCCATGAATCTGGTGCCTGACTAAACACCGGGCTGGTTATCGATATGGCTGACACCGCTGTTAATGCATCAAACCATGGCATTACGCATGCGTCAGGTTTGACGGTTACCTGAAGTGAGTCAGGGCGAATAGTACAATGCTTCTTTTAACACCTCTGCTGCGAAACGGTAAAAGGTATCAACTTAACCTAATCAAAGCTGTTTTCTCCGCATCTGTTTGCTGGTTAGTTTTATCCAGCGTCAGTACAGTCTCGCCTTATCAGATTTGTGCTTTATTTTCCTTTGATTTGCTCTGGCAGATTAGGGACGGTTTTCACTCTTAACGTTCGCCCTGGCTATTCCTCAAACCTTCTTGCCAGTTCTCCCACTGTTTTCCCGGTATGTTTGCTCTTTTTATCCTCATTATCCACAGGTCAGATCCAATTGTTCGATCCTCTATAGATCAAACTGAGATCCTTAATAGATCCCCGCTACCGCCAGGGCCTTGTAGCATAAGGGCTGAGGAGGTGTTGATAACCACTATAGCGAGAAGAATAACCACTGTGGCAAGTAAAATAACCACTGTAGCGAGATAAACAACCGCGCTGGCGAGTGACCAATAACCACTGTAGCGAGTAAATGCCCCTTTGCCTGTGCATAACCGGTGTTTCTAGAAACAGGCCATAAACCGTATCATCAGCGGATCGCAGCTGAGGGCAGGGAAGTGGGCCGGAGAGTTAATTTTCTTTATCCACCGCAAAATGAGAGCGATTCAGCCGTTTTATCCACCGGTTAGATCCAATAACAGATCCTCATAAGATCATAATAAGTTCCTAAGAGATCCCTATACGGCCTGAGGCCATGGTATCGCTGCTCTGAGAGCGGATCACTAACCACTGTAGCGAGTAAACCAACCACTGTAGCGAGACAAAAAACCACTATGGCGAGTAGATTAACCGCTATAGTGAGTGCTAGTATCCACTGTATCGAGTAACGGCGACTCTCGCTTGTTCACTTCACGGATCTTCCGCATGCCGAAAAAAGAACCAGATATCCTGAACATAGCTGAAGCGTTTAGCGAAACCGACAAACGTACCGGTGAAGTTGTTACCCTGACGCCCAACAGTAATAACACGGTGCAGCCGGTTGCTCTGATGAGGCTGGGCCTGTTTGTTCCTACGCTAAAATCCACCGCGCGCAGTCAGAAAAACCAGATGAATGCGATGGACGTTACGCAGGATCTTAAACAATTGTCTCTGGTCCGATCGGAGGGGTATGACAATATCAAGATCCTCGGTGCCCGGCTGGATATGGATAACGATTTCAAAACGTGGGTGGGGATCATCCGTGCTTTTGCCACGCACGAGTGTCTGGGAGACACGGTAACGCTTTCTTTTGTCGAATTCGCCAAACTGTGTGGCATTCCCTCTGTTCGTCTCTCGTCGAAGCTCAGGAACCGTCTGGACGCTTCCCTGACGCGTATCGCCTCCAATACCTTAACCTTCACCAGCAAGGGCGGCGAAAACTACACGACGCACCTGGTGCAGTCCGCCAAATACAGTATTAAAAAAGATACCGTGACGTTGCAGGCCGATCCCAAGATCTTTGAGTTGTATCAGTTCGACCGTAAAGTGTTGTTGCAGCTCAAAGCCATCAATGAACTGGCGCGAAAAGAGTCCGCCCAGGCGTTATATACCTTCATCGAAAGCCTGCCGCCGAAGCCTGCGCCAATATCAATGGCCCGGCTGCGCGCCAGACTTAACCTGACCTCTCGCGTGATCACGCAAAATGCGACCGTCAGAAAAGCGATGGAGCAGTTGAAAGAGATCGGCTACCTTGACTACACCGAAACCAAGCGCGGCTCGTCAGTCTACTTCTGGGTCCACTATCGTCATCCGAAGCTGCGGCCGGCAGAACTGCCGCTCAGTCAGTCAGGTTTAATTGACGATGATATGGATGATTATGACGATATCGACAGCGATACGGAGCTCATGGATATGAGTCTGCCGGATATCATTCCGGAAGAGGAGGAGAGCAGTGAGCTGGTGATGGTGTCGCGTGAAGAGAAAGAGCTCCTGAATAAAATCCGTAAAGAAAAAAAAGGCTAACTGTTTTGCGACACCAGCCGCGAGAATGTGAGCAATGTCGCAAACTAACCACTGTAGCGAGAAGGCTACCGTTTCAGGTAACCGCTGTAGTGAGTACTAACCACTATGGTGAGATAGATCACTCGCTATAGTGGTTATTCATTTCCTCCCTGGTGCCTGCTTACCTGCTAAGCCTTACCATGTCTGCTGTTAGTGATCACTGACACGGTTCTCCCCGCTATGCTGCTCTCGTTCAGCCTGCTGCTACCAGCCAGCGCGTTTGCGATGCTCATCACAGTGGTTATCCGTAGTGGTACCACATACGCTGAAAAGGGAGCCTTGCCTGTGGTTCTGCTCCTGTGCAGCTTCACACGTCGCTCGTCAGTCTTAACGTTCTCGCTATAGTGGTTGTCAGCCACATCTGCCTTGTCTAAATCCTCTTTTAACTGCCTGAAAACAGCGATTTCCTCGCCGGTTTACGCTTCACAGTGGTTAATTGCTGGTTTTTAAGCCAGATTAGCTACTTTTTTGTTCGGATAATGTTCAGTTACGCTGTTACTTTCTCGCTACAGTGGTTATCAAATGGGAACAAGCAGCGCTGGGCAGACTCAATACTCGCTATAGTGGTTATCAAACACAGCTGGCTTCAAATGATCTCTCCCAACAGGCTGATAACCCGGCTGAAAGCGGATTTTTACTCGCTACAGTGGTTAGCACAAATATGCGAGGCTTCTCGCTATAGTGGATATTGAGCGGTCAGGATGGTGCTGCCTGAGATCGACAGCTAAAAAAGGCTGCAAACCGGGCAGGGAATCACTCGCTATAGTGGTTAGCTTGCAACGAATGCAGACGATCACCCTGCAGAGCGGGCTGAAAGGGCACGCTGCCGTGTTGAATGAAGGTGTCAATGCGCGTTATAACGCCGATGTTAGCGGCTACCCGCTTTCAGGCTACTCGCTACAGTGGTTGGCTGAGCGCGAAAAGCAGCGAGGAGGCATAAACAATTGCGATAAGTTGTTGTGTGAGTCAGTGCTCAGCGCTGAGTAAGAGAGTGATAGCGGAGAGAGAAGGACTTCTCGCTACAGTGGTTATGGGTGGCGATGTTGCGGTAGGCGGGCACTCACTATAGTGGTTATCCGCTGAAGAATTGATCGGCTAAGCCTCTTTCGCCGGAAACCCGGATATTTATTGCGCAAAATTACTCGCTACAGTGGTTGTTGATGATCTTTGCAGGCTATTTTTACTCGCTATAGTCGATATCTTTGCCGCAGGTGCTGAGGTTTATTAAAGCGAAACAGCGTCTCAGAAGTGATACGGTCACTCGCTACAGTGGTTAGTCTGGCTTTTTACTCGCTACAGTGGTTATGCAAATTAAAGCGTCTTTGCTGTTCCCTGAATCGAGGTCGCCCGGCTAGCATTGCTTCTCCCTGAGAATAACACCGGATCGCCTATCTTCAGGCTGAACACCATGACGACTGTTTGATCATCCGGATATCCTTCTCTGCCGCTGCTTCACCCGCCGTAATCCATCCTCTGTGACGATAGAATCCTGCGGCGCGGGTCGCTTCACCGGTTTCCAGCCAGATGAGGTCATGATGAAGAAACAGCTGGTTTTCAGCTTCCTCTGCCAGCCGTTTTCCAATGCCTGCGCCTTCATAAGCCGGAAGGACGAAAGCGGCAAACAGACAGCCTTCTTCCGGCAGGATCATAGAGAACCCCACCGCTTTGCAGCCAGACACTGCGATCCATGCGCAGGTTGAGGTATTAATCATCGCTTCAATCGCGGCCGGGGTAATGCCCAGCGCCTGAAGATCCTCGTGAGACAGCACATTTTCAGTCACGGAAGTCCGGATATGAAACAGATCGGCTGTATCGGCGGCGGTCGCGGCTCTGACGTGAAGGTTCAATGTGGTACGCACTCCCGGCAAGGTTGTCGTCTGCGCGCGATCAATAGCAGAACAGGTGCCGCGGATCACGATAAAAAAAGGCCCGCCATACGGCGAGCCCCGTTCAGGTGTTGTCCCGCTGTGCGGCGATTACATCGCTTCGCGGTATTCCGGCCAGGCCACCGACTCTGGATCATAACGTCCAGCAGCGGCAAACAGCGTCCCCTGAAAGTTAATTACGCCCGCCGCTTCCAGCCACATCCACTCTTCAGCCTGCACAATACCGGCTGCGATCACCGTAATTTCCAGCGCTGAGCAGCATTTAATAATCGCCTGTACCACCGCTTGCTTTGGTCCGCTGCGGTGAACATCACGGGTGATGCCGGCATCGATGCGGATACGATCTGGCTGAATATGGGTCAGTAATGACAAGCCAGCTGAGCCGTCACCAAAGTTGTCGACAGATAAGCTGATCCCCACCGCTTTAAGCTCGCGCACGGCTTGTGAAAATGCATCAAGCTGTGAGATGACAGCAGTTTCGCTGACCCCGATAACCACCTGCTCGGGCACCAGACCCGCTTGCTCAATCGCCGCCACAATCAGCTTCACCGCATCCGGCACCACCACCAGCGTCATCGGCAGCAGGCTGACGTAAAGCGTCATGCCGTCCGGGCAGACCAGGCCGGCATGGGCAAAGGTCTTTTTCACCGTTTCAAGATCGTCAAAATAGAGCTGCTGGCTGGCTGAATCTTCAGACAGCGATCCTGCCGGACGGGTCGTGGTCGCTTCGATAGCGGTGACCTGACGGGCCAGCGGATCGACGACCGGGCGAAAGCTGACCCCTTCGGTAACGGGTCTGGAATCCGGCACATCGCTGCGTTCAGAAATAAACTCCCAGTAGCCTGGCGGGAGAACTTCGTAGTAGTTTTCTTTCTCGCGTGACTCAACGAAGGTACGCAGAAATTGCAGCGCCCGATCGTCATAGGTCAGGCGATATTTTGACGTGCCTTTATCGAGCACCGCCTGCAGTACGGAAGAACGATCGTGCTCGCGCAGATCGAACAGTTCCATGCCGGCGTTACCAAAACGGCGTGAAGGCGCGTAGTCGCGCATCAACTCCACCACATTGTGATGGCGTTTATCAGCGCAAATCCGCCGGTAAACGGCGAGTATTCCCGCTTCAGGGCCTTCCAGCAGCTGAAAGAAATGGGTGCCGTTGAACAGTAAAATACCGGTCACATCGTGAGCCGCATTAATTTTGCTGGCATTTACGACCATTTCGGGCACCGTTTTGATCGGAAAGTCATCCGAAATATGGCTGCGATATATTATTGTGGTCAGCATGTGCAGCTCCGATTTAATGTGATTGTCGGGCACACGCTAACATTGTTCAAATAATGTTGCATCTAACCTTATTCACTGTCGCACACACTGCACCATCACAGGTGGCAGTAAGCGAAACGGCAAATTTGCCGTTAACCTGTTTTTAACCGTAGCGGCTAAACGCTGACCCGATGCGGCCCGTCTGAACCGGCAGTAATGAGGTTTAAGACGGAGTGTGAAAAGGGGGCACAGGCTGAGCGTGGTAAAAGCAGCAGGCAAAAAAAAAGCCGCCTTGCAGGCAGCCTTTATACAGAACAGATGGGCTTATTTAATCAGCTCAGCCGACACATAGGCGCGGTTGTCGACGCGGGCACCGGTAATTTTGTATGACGCGCCAGCATCTTTCGCCTGTGCAGCGACTTTTGCTTCAGCCGCGTCCAGAGTAGAGGCGGTAGCCGTGATGCTCTGGGCAAAACCAGCGAAAGAGATCAGGGAGAGTGCAGTAACAGCAACGAAAGTTTTGATGGTTTTCATGGTCATTTCCTCAGTTCGTTTTAATTCGGAAGAGGCGTTCTGCCTCGATGGAATGAATAGTAGGCGCAATGACGGTAAAGAAAAATAGTCTTATTTTGCTGTTAAAGGTCAATTATTTTGAATGACTATCGTGGCGCCTGATTTCCCCCGCCTGATCGCCGACAAAAAAAAGCGCTGTCTGTTACAGACAACGCTTTGGCTATTCTCGGCCGGACCTGTGCCGTGCCAGCCTCAACGGCATTCGCCGCGTAGCTTCCAGTGCAGCCAGTGATTGAGGGCTTCTTCGGTTAACGGTTTCGAGTAGAAGTAGCCCTGTGCCTGATCGCAGCCATATTCAGTCAGCGAGGTCACAGCATCCGGGCACTCGACGCCTTCTGCCAGCACCACATAGTCCAGCTCTTTCAGCATGGCGATAATGCTACGGGCGATGATACGGGAAGCGGTATCTGAAGAGAGCTCACTGATCAGTGAACGATCCAGCTTAATCACATCAAGCGGCAACCGTCGCAGATAACTGATATTGCTGTAGCCCGATCCGAAATCATCGAGTGAAATGCCAAAACCACGTTGTTTGAGCATTTCCAGCCCGCGTAACGCCGTGGGACTTTCAATAATGCGTTCGGTTTCGAGACACTCGATACCCAGCAGCGACGTCGGCAATTTTGCCTTCAGCATTTTATTTTCAAGCGCAGCGGCAAAGCCCTCGCGTGAGAAGTCGCGCACGCTGACATTGACGGTTAAAGGCAGCTGGATACAGTTATTCCGCAGTCGCCGCAGACGATCTACCGCCTGATCGATTACCCAGGCCGTCAGCGTCGACAGCAGGTCGGTTTGCTCCGCCAGCGGGAGAAAACTCGCCGGGGAGAGTTCGCCGCGCGTGGGGTGATGCCAGCGGACCAGCGCTTCCAGCCCGACCGGCTTACCGCTGTGCAGACAAATTTTTGGCTGATAGACCAGATAGAGCCCGATATTGTCACGCAGCGCTATTTTGAGATCGGTCATCAGAACGAAATCTTCGGTGCGCTGCATTTCGGTGGCGGCGTCAAAGCGTTGCGATGGCACTCCCCGGCCCACAGCTTCGTTGAGCGCACTGACGGCGCGACGGAGCACTTCCGGCGCCGGCACGCTGCCCGCAGTAAAGTCGGCTTCGCCGGTATGCGTAGTGAGCGCCACCGATAATCCTTCGTCCATATCGGCACTGATCCCTTCCAGACGCCCGGCGACCCACGCCGCACTCAGGCGGCTGTCCGCCCGGGTCAGGATAGCGAACCGGCCGGTGGCAACCGTATAGATCATTTCACCGACCGCCGGGCGCAGGCGCAGCGGCAGCAGGGTCGCCATATCTTTGAGCAGATTTTCAACCGGCCCCATACCCATGGTGCGAGCCAGTTCGTAAGCGCGTGACATATCGATGCAATCAATCAGCACCAGACGGCGCGGCGTGGTATCGCCCGCCACGGCCAGATATTGCAGATCGCGGATCAGCCGCTGACGGTTTGGCAGGCCGGTGACCGGATCGGCAAAGCCAGCGGAATGCCACGCCTCCAGAAACGACATGACCAGCGTTGAAAGTAATTTCAGCGTAGTGACCTGATCGGCACCAAAAGGGTGGGGATGGGTATCGGTGACGCATAAGGTCCCCAGAATAATACCTTCGCGGTTTTTTAACGGCACGCCAGCATAAAAACGAATAAAGGGAGCGCCGGTAATTAACGGATGAGTAACAAAGCGTGCATCAAGATAAGTATCAGGAACGATAACGGCGCTATCACTGTCGACCACGTGACGGCATAAGGAGTCCTGGCGTGATGAACGCTCAAGGGCAAAATTGTGTGCTGCACGTACCGTCTGATATTCATCATCCAGCACGGAAATAAAACTGCCCGGAATACTCAGCGCCTGGCTGGCTAACCTGACAAATTTCCTGAGGACATCGTCGCGACTTTCGTCAGGCCGGCTGAGCGCCTGCAAAGCACGGGTACGGCGTTCATCGTCGCCGTTTAAATTTTTTAGCATCTGTGTGTGTCCTTCGTACTGTCTGGTGACGGCACGAAATAAAAAGAGAAATTGTACGGTAACTGACCGGAACCAGGTGCGGTTCGGGCGAAAGGAAATAACGCATATTTATTGTTTTCACAGTGATGATAAGTGACTCGACGGCGGGTGTCTCTTACTATTTTCTTTAACGCATTTCATGCCTGTTTACGATTCGGTAATTTTATCGACAGCCGTTTTTATTTTCACAGTCAGGGCGCAATACTCTGTAAAGGGGCTTAACGATTATTAGCCGACTGATAATCAATTATCATTCATTCTGCAGACAATTAATTTGGGATTATATTAATGGTTAAAAAGTAAACTCAGCGAATAAACCGTCAGCGCCCTGACGGACCAGGGCGGGTAACATCCTAAATTAACAGATAAAACCCCAGCAGGGCAGCCAGACTGACCTCAATTATCCCTCTCAGCTGTCCTCACTGCGGGGCCGTAAACCGCAGAAAGAGCGACGCTGACGTTGACGCTCCGGCGGCCATCCGTTTAACGCTTGCCAGCCGTTTTTGGCTGCTGCGGCTGTCGCGGCGGTGGATTTTTCTCCAGCCAGTCACGCACGTGGTCAGCCTGCGGACCCGTCTCCCGGATGGCGCGTGTCAGCCGCTCCTGGGTAGTTTTCAGTTCCTGAGTCCAGTAAGTGATTTGCCATTGCTCTCGTATCTCCACCCGCGACAGATCTTCAGGTACGCGCCGCTGAATAGGGTTTTTCATCGCTTTATTCTCCTCTGCTTTTTTTGGTTATCGGTCCTGAAAAATTATCCTCAGGTTAAACCAACCATCCTGATGAATGATGGGAAGGCAGAGTAGCGGAATAATCCCTGATTTAACGCACGCGAAAATATCAGGAAAATTCCTGGTGTTGGAAATAACACATTCTAAAAAACTGAAAAATGACGATTTACTGGCAGATTAAGCCGCTTCGCTTATTCACTGACTGCACATAAAAGATAAGCCTGACATTTGACATTTGACATTTAATTAAAATGGTCAATTATTCTCATGTCAAAACATCCGGGCCGCGTCCGTAACGCTTCGCTTTCGATAAAAAGCGGCGATGAATTTTTTGCGCGGGTCACTCATTTCAAAGGAGTTTTTTTTGGTTAATCGTCCTTCCCAGCAGCCTGTAGTGGTTCAGAATAATGTCCGTGAACTTCGTCTTGCTGCGGGACTCTCTCAGCAGAGCGCCGCTGAGCGCTTCGACCTCAGCCTGCGCGTCTGGCAAACCAAAGAAGCCGCAGTAAACCCGACGCTGTTAAGTCAGGGCGAATATGAACTGCTGCTGCTGCTGGCCGGCCGACATCCGCACTTTTGCCTCGCTCCCCATTCAAAGAAATAGCGCTTCATCACGGGCGATATTATTTAATAAACGATTGCTTTTATTAGGATAAAAAATTTATTTACGGGACTTGAAAGCGCAGAGAAAGGCATTATTTATACCAGTGACCGGCGATTGATAACCGGTCAGATGAGCTTTTGGATGAACATTATTCAGGAGGTTGTCACCATGTCTTTACATCAGATCTCTGTCTTCCCATCGCTGGCCGATTCCGCGTTATCAGATCGCTTCAGCCGCATTGATAAACTGTTCAGCCAGCTTACCGGCGACCGTCAGGTCGCGTCTGTACCGGCTTACGATCTGCAGCGGCTTGACGATGCCCGCTACGCACTGACGGTGAGCGTGCCCGGCTGGAAAGAGCACGAGCTTGAAATCGAACTGAGCGGCGGACGCCTTTCGGTCGCCGGTAAGAAAGAAACCACGGCATCCGACGGGGCTGAGGAGGCGAAAGATGAGAAAAGCGGCTGGATCTACCGGGGCATCGCGCGTCACGATTTCCGGCTGAGCTTCTCGATCCCTGAACACATGAAAGTGACCGGCGCCAGCCTGGCAGATGGCCTGCTGAACGTAGGATTACTGCAGGAAATTCCGGAAAGCGAGAAACCTCGCCGTATTCCGATTGAGGTTGGCGGGGCACCCCGGACGCTGGAACATCAGGAATAAGCGGTGGGAGCTAAACAGTATGGCGGAAGGCGGCTCAGGAGGCCTTCCGCCTTTTTTGATCGTCAGATCCGGCCGGAGGTTTATCCGACGACGCTGCCGCAGCGGGCGAGGATCAGGCGCTGGCAGCCAGCAGGGTTGTTTCTGCTTCTGCTTTGAGCCGGGTGTCGGTTCCGGTCAGCATCACCGGTTTGCCTGCCTCCAGCATCGATTGATACGCCGCGTTCATCAGCGGAGTGATCCCATCACTGCACCACATCAGGTGGTGCTCAAACCGGTGATGCGCCACGGCGGGTTCGCCAGACGCAATTGCAGCCACCTCAACCCGAAATCCCTGTCCATTCAGTCGAATGGCTTCCATCCAGATCTCAGTTTCATCGGTGACGCTCACCGCCTCAAGAAACAGCGGCACGGTGCTACGCCGCTGGGCAGCCAGCGCCAGATGTTGCCACTGGGTGACAATCGCAGAGTGGAAGCGCTGCTGACGTGCTGCTGCCCCTTCACTGGCGTCGCTACGTAGCCAGAGGTTTAGCGGTCGCAGATAGCGATTCACATAATCATCGCCACTGTAGTTCGCGCCCATCGTGCGTAATTCACGTGTGATGTCGTCATCGGCCTCATACCGTAATAGCTGCAACAACTCTTCTTTCCGACAGGCCCAGCCTCCCTGCAGCTTAAGTGCAGGCCAGCGAAGCGAGGCGTGAATATCAAAAAGCGTATGCCCATCCGAGGTCATGTCGCGCACACACAGCGCACGCGTTAGCTGGCTGTCGGAATAACCGGCCGGGCCAGGAGGCGTCATGAGTCCGGCACGTCGCCAGCGGCGCAGCGTCTCAGGCAGAACACCGACGAGGCCGCAGACCGTGTCGGTAGAGTGTTGGGGCATGATAAATTTCCGGAGGGGATTCAGATCCCGCTGAAAGGGATGACGCCGGCAGTATGCGCGCCGTAACCGAATAAAGAAACAATCATTTCCATAAGAATTGCAGACAGATTAAGCGACTATCGGATAAAGGCAGAATGAAGAAAAAAGCGTGCAGCAGGTGGGGGAAGATGACGTGCCGGGCGCGACGTGGCCCGGCGAGAACAGCTATTACCAGCGGTATTTGTTCGAATCTTCCCACTCTTTCACTTCTTTTTCGGCCCGATCTTTCTCGTAACCGTAGCGTTCCTGAATTTTACCGACCAGCTGATCGCGCTTCCCTTCAACAACGGTCATATCGTCATCCGTCAGATCGCCCCATTTTTCCTTAACTTTACCTTTGAACTGCTTCCAGTTACCGCCAATGCGATCTTCGTTCATGGTGAACCTCCACTTTAAGGCTGTTATCCAGGGGACTAAATCATTACCGGTCAGGCGTTATGCCTGCGGGTGGATTAAGCCTGGCACAGCCTTTGCTGTTTGCAGCGAAGCGGTGTGAGCCAGGTCAAAGTTCGGAAAAAGAGTCGATTATCCCGGAAGACGCCGCTCAGGCCAGCTTACCGGCGGAATGGCATTAAGCGCTGGCCGGGCAAACAGGAAGCCCTGATAATAGCGAACGCCGGCGCTTTCCAGCCACAGCCACTCTTCAATCTTCTCTACGCCTTCTGCAATGACGGTGATTTCCAGCGCGTTGCAGCATTTAAGGATCGCCAGCACGATGGCCTGACGGGGACCACTGCGGTGAATATCCATAATCAGCTTGCGATCGATTTTGACCTTATCCGGCTGAAAATCCGCTAACAGCGACAGGCCGGCAAAGCCCGCGCCAAAATCATCCAGCGCCAGGCTGATCCCGGCGGCTTTCAGCTGCTGAACGGCAAACTGAAACTCATCAAAGCGCGAAATAACTTCATCTTCAGTCACCTCGACCACCACCTGCTCAGGACGTAAACCCTGTCGGGTGATCTGCCGGATTAGTCGATCAACCGCATGCTCGATCACCACCAGCGACATCGGCAGCAGGTTGACCGACAGGGTCTGATGCTGCATGCCCACGTGGCGAGCCAGCTGAAACGCATAGTTTTTTGAATCGAGATCGGCCTGGTAGATCATCTCTTCAGGCAGCGTGGCAAAGTAGTCTGCTGGCGACGCACCCTGCGGGCCGCGGATCAGCGCTTCACAGGAGACAATCCGGCGACTGGCGACATCGACAATCGGCTGTAACGCAAACTCACATGGCTGGCCGGGGGCAGGGCGATAAGTTAACGGTACCTCCGCTGATGGCGGAGTGATCAGTTGCCAGGCATCTGCCGGGTCAATCGCAATAAACGTCTCTTTATCGCGCCCTTCAACAAACGAACGTAAAAATTTCACCACCCGATCGCCTTTCACCCGCTCGGCATTCAGCGTGACACGACTAAGCAGCGCATCAACCACGGTGCTGTCCTGGTAGTCGCGCAGATCAAACAGCTCCATACCGGCGTGGCCAAAGCGGCGGGCTGGCGCGTAATCCCGCATTAATTCAATCAGGTTGAAATGCCGATCGTCCTGACTGATGCGCTGGTAGACAGTGAGAACCGCCTCCATGTTGCCTTCCAGCACCTGAAAAAAATGCTGACCATCAAATAACAGGATCCCGGTCACCTGAATGGCCGCATTTTTCGAACCGGCATGATCGACCAGCGCCTGCAATCTCTCAGACGAGACGCAGGACGTCAGCTGGCTGCGGTAAATGATGGTGGAAAGCATAGGCGGACTCACATGGCTGGTGTTGGCTTTGCAACCATAGCACAGCGTCGTTAGCGGTTAGCGGTACAACAGCGGGGTATTCATGCCTCTGCTGGGCGCATGGTTTGCGTCAGTATCGGGGCAGAGGTTCACTATCCACACAGGCAACGGTAGTTTTGTTGGCAGAGCATTAGCGGGAGGCGGCGGGAACACCGTGAAAAATAAAAGCCCCTGCCAGACAGGCAGGGGCAAGAAAACGGGCAGAACATTTTTTTATTGGTTGACGGCTTCCCTGGTGAGGCGCCGGTTAATAGGGTGTTAACGGGATTATTACGCTTTTTTATCGACAGTTTCCACGCCATTACTGACTAATTTTTAGACGCCAAAAAACTGCCGAAACAGTATTAAGGAAAAATTGCATTACTTTCAACGTAATATCATCCGTGATTTCGGCAATAACTCAGATTGTTGAATTATAACGTTACAAATAAATAACCGTTCCTAACTATATCGATCGTTAAATGCGCATTTGACTTGATTCTGCACGTGCTAATCCCCGCAATCAGGCGACGATTCAGCACGTTTCAGCGGATAGCGAAGCGGGAGATAAGGCCTGTATTGTGGAATAACATCTGAGCCAGCGGAAATAACCGGCGAGCAAAAAAGAGCCCCCGGTAAAAGGGGGCAAGGGTAGGAGTTAGATCACTCTGTAAATGAAGTGGGTTTCGTTACAGAGCCATTTAAAGATAGGGCAAAACCGCCAGCTTTGCCGTTACGTTTACTCAGTTTTTTAATTAGATATCAAATGATTAAAAAGCGAAGGGTGGGTGATGTTGTTGCTTATCAATGCGTTACGCTTATATGAAAACGTTTTCTAAGATTTGGCTTAAAGTCACCGCTGCAGAAAGGCAAGCGGAGAACAGCGGGCGGAATGTGCTCAGCGGCGAATTAATTAAAAATCAATAAAATTAAAGGATTATAAAATTAATTGCTCGGGGCAGGCGCACCCCTTTTTCCCGATCAGGCGCGTCAGGCAGGGGGCTGGCGTCCCAACAGACGCTGAAGTGTTACAGAGGCAGGAAAAGACCTTTCAGAACCAGCAATAAAGCAGCGAAAAAGAAAAGCCGCTTGATCAGATTGGCGATCGGTAATACTGTTTATCTATACAGTCTCTGTGAGAAAAGAAGAATGCCACAGTCAGATGAGATTCATAGCGCGTTCCATCAGGTCATGCGCCGGGGCGGCAATGGCGAGTGGACGGTAAGTACCCGTGATTTTGTCGCTGAACTGGAACGGTGTAACCGGCCGCATACTCTGCGGGCCGCTAATCAGTGGATAGAGATCCACATTACGCTGTTTCGTGACATCTCGATTGAGTCAGGTGACTATCGGCTGTTCGAGCTGCCGGAAACAGCGCTAACCCCAGGCTTTGCGGCAACAGCGATTCAGGTGTCTGACCAGCCTGACCGCTAGCGATCAGGCTGAAGGGACGGCCGCCGCCGTGATCAGAGCTGGCGACTGGCTGAGTGCGCGGCCGGACGATTCAGGCTGGCGGGATAACTCTTTTCACAATTGAGGCGTGCAAGGTTCACCGCCACTTTGCGTTTTTTAAGCCGCAGTTTAGGTAACCACTCTTTAAACTGGGCGGTCAGCGATTCTGCCTGCTGTTCATTCAGTACGCGGCAGATGAACAGCTTACTCTTGGTCTGACGGCTGACATCAATGGCATAAATCTCGACACGATCGCCGCACACTTCATATTCCACATCGGTAAATTGCATATGTGGCCAAAGGCCGGTTCTTGCTTCAAAAGTGGCTAAATCCATAATGACTCCTTTTTTTATTGTAAATGCTATTGCTGTGGACCTGGCCTGAGCCTGGTCGGGCCAGTGAGCATAGACCACTATTCTGTTAATGCCAGCCCAATCACAGGTTTAATTTGGCCCTGACAGAATCAGCCCTGATTACCGGCTTGTTGTTCAGAGTGACTAAAAGAATCCCCCATTTTTTGATCAGATATTCTGATGTAAATCAGCCGCCATCCTCCGTGAGTTTTTTATGCCTTGTGGCGCGAAAGCTGAAAATCACCCTCAAATGCAGGGCTGCTGACTGCACTGGCAGACAATATTGTTTCGCTGTGAGAAATTCCGCACACCGCTAACCCAAATTAAAATTGCACAATAAGCGGGCTAATCATCAGGGGCCAGAAAGTTACTGCTGCACAGATTCTCACGCCCGGCAGATTAATTGTGGCGCTGAGAAAAAAATCAATAAACGCAGATGTAAAATAATGTATCCCTTCCGGCATAAATAACGGTTAAATCATCCGAGTTGCATCGTTCAGAATGCGCAGCTTGCAGGTAATAATTAAAATATATAGTGCCGGGGATTAATTAAAGTCAGATTAAACAGCGCAGATAAGATCGATTCAGCTAATCACCTTGTTCTTTTTTTAATCTGTTACACAGAGAGCACCTATGACTATTACACAGCGACTGGTATCGCTATTTTCACTGCTTGCCATGTCCCTGATCGTGCAGGTGATTATTTCTTCATCAGTGATATCGGGCTTCCAGTCTCGTTTTGAATATGTGCAGGTGAACGCGATTCCCAGCATCCGTGATTTAAACAAATCGATCAGTGCCACCAATCAGCTCGGCATTGCGTTGTATCGTCATCAAAGCATGATGGATAGCGCAAAACAGCCGGCGGCGGAGCAGCGAATCGATCAGCTGATGCTTGATATCTTTGCGACGTCAGAAGAGCAAAGCAGTGGCACTGCGCAAATCAACATTGCGGTTAACCAGATGGACCAGGCAACGCAGCAAAATGCGGTACTGCTTGAACAGTCTGCTTCCTCGGCGAATGAACTGCCCGCTGTTTATCCCGGTTCTGCGGTTACCCGTCGCGGTCCTGCAGACAGTCCAGATAGATTTGCCCCGATCGCATCACCTTCTCTTTCGCCTGCTGGCGAATATCCTGACCTTCGAATGCGCCGTAAACCTGCCCGAACGTCACGCCCGACAGCCGTTGCATTATACGCTGCACCGCGGCAGCCGGGAGCGGCAGCATATTCGGGTAACTCCACATAAATGAAACGCCATGCGCCCCGGGCGTGACCTGCAGAATGTCGCCCGCCAGGATCACGCCGTCACCTTCGGCCCAATGCAGCACGCAGCCGCCGGGAAAATGGCCGCCCAGCCGCAACAGCGTCAGTGAAGGCAGCAGCGGCAATGAGTCGCCCTGCCATAGTTTGAGATGCGGGCTGTCACGCACAATCCATTCGCGATCGCGATCGTGCAGATATATCGGTGCGTTAAATGCGGCGGCCCACTCCTGCATCGTGGTGTAGTAGTGCGGATGGGAAATGGCGATGGCGTGCAGGCCACCCAGCGCGTTCACCAGCGCCAGGGTCGCCTGGTCAAGATTGGCAATGCAGTCCCACAATACGTTTCCGTGCGGCGTGCGCAGCAGAAACGCCCGTTGATCGATAGCAAATTTCGGCACAGTTTTGATACTTAGCAGTGCCTCGCCGTGCGCCGTCCATTTATTGGCGTGGCGCGCGGTCAGCTGATCGAAATCGATCCAGCTCTGTCCGCCTGCAGGCACGTACTGACGCGGGTCGTCGCAGATTTTACAGCGATCTGTCGGGCTGTGCGGTGGCTGATACGCGGTGCCACAGGCGGTACATAGCCTGATCATGCTGAACTCCTTCTCTCCCGGCTGGGAATGGGTGAATTATGATGCGAATCGGCCACGCCACGCCTGCATCAGTCGCGCGCCATACAGGCCGATCGTCAGACCGCTGACAATAATTAGCAGTGCAGCCAGTTTCAGCGCTGACAGCTGCTCGTCGAAAATCCAGAACGATCCCAGTAAGCCAAACACCGGCACCAGCAACGAAAGCGGCGCGACGGTCGAAACCGGATAGCGTTTCAGTAAGGCGTTCCAGACCCAATAGCCGAACAGGGTGTTGGGATAGACCTGGAAAAGGATCGACAGCAGCGTTGTCCCATGGGCGTGAGTCAGTAAACCGTGAAAGCCACTCAGCCCATTAACAGCATAAGACAGAATGAATAACGGGATCGGGGCGAACAGGCTCGACCAGATTAAAAAAGCGAATACCTGATGACTGTTCGCTTTCTTATACAGGATATTGGCCACGCTCCAGGCGATAGCGCCGAACAACACACAACCCAGCCCGAGCACTGAAACAGAGCCATCGGTCAGAAAAATGATGCACGACAAACCGGTGAGCGCAATGGCGATACCTGCCGACTGAAAGCGCGACAGCGGTTCGCGAAACGCCCAACTTCCCAGTAACAGGGTAAACAGCGCGCTGAATTGCAGCACCAGCGAGGCGACGCCGGCAGACAATCCGAGCCGGATGCCCAGATTGACCATGCCCCATAGGCCGACGCCGAATACCAGCCCATAGCCGATCAGCCAGTGCCATTTCACCGCGGGTTTAGCGATAAAAAACAGCGCGGGCAGGGCGCACAACAGAAAGCGAATGCCGGCAAGGACAAAGGGATCAACTTCCTTCAGCCCCAGTTTAATCACTGAAAAGTTAATTCCCCAGATTGCGGTGATCACTACCGCCAGCAGCAGATGGTGCGTTTTCATTTTATCGATCCTGCAGGAGAGTGAGCGTCAGCAGAAGAGGGACGTAAAGTCGCCCACCAGAACAGCAGTGCCGCCAGGCTGATGGCGCTGCCGAGCAGACAGACTCCCGGCCACTGCCAGCCGGCATAGACCCGGGTGGCGGCGCTGGCCCCGAGGGCGCTACCGACAGAGTAGAAACACATATAGGCAGCGATCAGCCGGTGATTTGCGTCGGGCCGGCCATGAAGCAGCAGGCTCTGACTGCTGACGTGTACCGCCTGCACCGCAAAATCGAGCAGGATCACCCCGGCAATAAACAGCCAGATTGAGTGATGTAGCCACGCAAGCGGCAGCCATGACAGCGTCAGCAGCAGCAGGCCGATGCCGGTGGTACGTTGGCCATATCCCTGATCCGCCCAGCGTCCGGCCCGGATGGCGGCCAGCGCCCCTGCGATACCCGCCAGGCCAAACAATCCGGTTTCGGTATGACTAAAGTTAAGCTGGCTTAACGGCAGCACCATGGCGGTCCAGAACACGCTGAAAGCCGCAAAAATCAGCATGGCGAGGATTCCGCGCACCCGTAATAGCGGCTCATCCAAAAATAGCCGGAAGAAGGCACGCATCAGCGTTCGCCAGGCGGGCCTTTTCATCGGCACGCTCTGGCCGGGCGCGGTCCGCCAGAGGATCGCGGCCAGCAGTACCAGCAGCGCGGCAGAAGAGAGATAAACCGCCCGCCAGCCAGCGAGATCGGCGATTGCGCCAGCGGTCAGTCGGGCTAAAAGTATTCCCAGCACCACTCCGCCGGTAACCATACCGACCACCTGACCGCGTTGCGCCGCAGAAGAGAGTGAGGCGGCGTAAGCCACTACCACCTGAACCACCACCGCCATCAGGCCGACCAGGCTCATGGCGATCAGCAAAGCATAAAAGTCCGGGGCAAGGCTGACCAGCAGTACGGCCAGTGCCAGCATCAGCAGCTGGCAGACAATCAGCAGCCTGCCATTAAAAAGGTCGCCCAGCGGCACGACAAACAGCAGCCCCAGCCCATAGCCGACCTGGGTGGCGGTTACCACCACGCCTGTCGAACCGGCGGAGACGGCAAAGGTCTGCGCCATGGCGGTCAGCAGCGGTTGCGCAAAATAGACGTTGCCCACCGCCAGCGCGCAGGTTACGCCCAGCAGCATCACCAGTTTCAGCGGCACCGGTTTGCTGCGGGTTGATGAGACCAGACGGTCACCGTCTGATACCAGCGAACGGGGTGTGCTGTCGGGCTGAGCCATTTTTACCTCCTGCGGATTTGGTTTCAAATTAAAACCAGGTTGGCCATTATTAACGGTTTTGGTTTTTTTTAGCAACCAGATTACCGCACTAAGGTATACTCAGACGTAAGCAGAACAGAGCAGGAGAGAAGATGGCGAAGCAAACCGCATTGTTAAACAGTGAATGCCCGGTAGCCCGCACTCTGGAAGCCGTGGGTGAGCGCTGGTGTTTGCTGATCGTTCGCGAGGCGTTCGACAACGTCCGCCGCTTCAGCGAGTTTCAGAAAAACCTCGGGCTGGCGAAAAATATCCTGGCCGCACGTCTGAAATTGCTGGTGGAGCTGGGCGTGTTTGATCTGCGTCCCGCTTCTGACGGCAGCGCCTACAGCGAATACGTGCTGACAGCACGCGGACGCGCGCTGTTCCCGATTATCGTGGCGATGCGTCAGTGGGGTGAGCAGAATATGTTCACCCCAGGCGAGACCCATTCGGTACTGAGGGATAACCGTGACCAACAGCCGTTGCAGCCGCTGGCCGTGGTATCCGCCAGCGGAGAGCCGCTGGGGCCGGAAGATTGCCACCGTGTGCGGGTGGTGAAGGGCGGCTAATCACTCTTGCCGGGCCTGCTGCGGCTGTGTCCCGCAGCAGGCCCGACCGGGTGAATCAGGGTTGCCGTCTGAGCGTAATGCGGGTCAGCTCTGACGGGCGGCCCAGCCGAACCGCCATGCCCGGCCAGAGCGCGGTGCCGTTATTGACATAGAGCTGCATTCCGTCCACCTGATAGAGACCGGAAACAAAGCCGCCGTTGGGTTTCGCAAACAGCCGGTCCAGTCCGACGATCAGACCGCCGTGAGTATGGCCCGACAGCTGCAGATCAACGCCCATCGCGGCGTTATGGCGGGCATTACGGGGCTGGTGATCCAGCAGGATCACCGGCGCATTGGCGGGCGCATGCTCCAGCGCTTTGGCCAGATCGGGCCCCTGTGCCTGCCTGGCCGGTGCGGATGCGTCGGGCAAACCGGCCACCACCAGCTTCGCCGTGCCGCGCTCGATCACCGTATGACTGTTGAGCAGTGGCTGAAGTCCCAGTGAAGCCAGATGTTCAGTCCAGATCGCCTGATGAAAGAAATACTCATGATTACCGGTGATCGCCCATACCCCATCAGGCGCCTGCAGGCCGCGCAGCGGAGCGACGTCGGCGCGCCGATGCTCAAGGCTGCCATCAATCACATCCCCGGTCACCACGATCAGGTCAACCCCCAGCGTCATCGCCTTCGCCACCGTGGCCTCACTCCACGCCGCATTAAACAGCCGCGTGATATGTAAATCTGTCAGCTGTAACAGCTGATAGCCATCAAATTCTGCCGGCAGGTCAGGGATCACCAGCGTCAGGTCTTTGACCGGCGGCACCCGTATCGCCTGGTAAACGCCGACGGTGGCCAGTCCCATGGCGAACAGCACCGCCAGATAGCGTACGCCGGGCACCAGTTCCAGCGGATGGCGCAGCAGCAGGGCCACCAGCGTCACCGCGTCAATCAGCATCTGGGTCAGCGCCAGCAACAGAACGGTGCTGTAAGCCCAGTTAAACAGAATAATAACGATCCGCGGCATCTCAGCCGAGAAAATGCCGCCCGAGGTGAAACGGCTGATCAGCAGATACTGGGAAGCCAGCAGCACCAGCATGGACAACAGAATTTTGACGACCAGCGGCAGGGATAAGGGAACAATGACCCGCGCAATAACGTACCAGCTGGGTAAGCTGAAAATCAGGTGAAACATAGCAATCTTCCCTTTGAGCGCTGAAGGTCAGCACAAGAAATAAGACCAGAATGTGCGTTATAAACCGCGAACTTTCACGGAATGCGCCGCTGTGTAGTGTATACGACTCTGGCGCTGCGGTGGCTTCACGACGAATGCTTTATGCAGAGATAACCGCGGGCAGCGGGGGGCGGGCAGAAGGGTGGAAGGAGACGCTGGTATGGGTTACCACACGCAACGCCTGTGCAGACGCCGTTGATAATGGCCGGAAAGCCGGCCATTGCGTTTAGCCGACGACCGGGCGTTTACTCTGCGACAGGGCTGCCATAAAGCTATCGTCCAGATGCAGATGCTGCTTAACCAGTTCCGGTGGCGTACTGGCCAGCCACTGATTGAGCGAGATATCGGCGTAATAGTCGCTCTTAAACAGCTCAAGGAAGCGTAACGGACCCTTGCCGGTATTTTCGATGTAATGACCCATGGCAAACGGCACGTAGCCGACATCACCAGCGCGATAATCAAAGGTGCGGGCCTGGCCTGACGAGGCGAATACGCCCATCCGGCCCTCGCCTTCCAGATAGTATTGCCATTCGTCGTTATTGGGATGCCAGTGCAGCTCGCGCAGCCCGCCGGGTTCGATTTCGACCAGCGCCGCGGCCACCTGCCGGGCTATCGGGAAGTTAGAGCTGTCAGTAATCCGCACCGTTCCGCCAGGTGCCTTTAACGGATCCTGAGCCAGCATCCGGTGGGTAAAACGCAGGGTGGATCGGGTGCCGCCCTGAACGCTGTCGGAGGCGGCGCGGTCAGGTGGCGTAGCGGCGAAAATATATTCGTCTGAGGGCGACGGCAGCTGAGAGAAGACAGAAACCGGGAGCTGAAAGTTTTTGGCGAGGATCTCTGGCGGAATGTGTTTAAACCAGTCTGAGAGCAGAAAGGTGCTGTCCTCATCAAATCCGCCATCGTCAAAGGCCAGCAAAAATTCACAGCCATCCGGTCCCAGCCCCTGAATGGAGTGCGGCACGCCGGGCGGGAAGTACCACAAATCGCCGACGCCGATATCATCGACAAACCAGCCGCCGTGAGTATCGAAGGCGGTCACCCGCGCCGTTCCGTAGGTCATGTAGGCCCATTCCGCTTGTTTGTGCCAGTGGAGTTCGCGGATGCCGCCAGCGTTGAGGCGCATATCGACCCCGGCAATGGTGGTGGAGATACCTAACTCGCGTTGTGTCACCTGCCGCGTCCAGCCGCCGCTGCCTTTACGCACGTGCGCATCGCTGAAGCTGTAACGCAGGTTAGGTAAGGTGCCGCTGTCGGTTGCGGGCGGATCAACCAGGTCGGGATTTTCTGCTTCGCGCATCGGGTCATGCGGGCCGGGATCGCGCCCGCCGGGTTTAGCACCGGCCGGGTAGGCTGTGACCTGATTATCATGGGCATGAACCTGACCCGCGGCCAGCGCCACGGTGCCACCGGCGGCAAAGGCCATAAAGCGTCGTCTGCTTAACGTTGTCATCGGCAATCTTCCTTCCGCTGTGAATAGAGTAGAGACGGTAATAGGTGCTGCCTATCCGTTATAAACAGAGAAGAAAGACGGCGTTTAACAAACTTGTAACGCGATCGGCGGCGGAGCAAACCAGTAAGCCGGGTTGATACATTTCCGGAGCGTCGGAAGAATGGTACATGTTGATTCAGGGTATAATTTCAGCCGGCCAGCCAGCGGGAAAAAGGCACGGAATGCCTAAATGTCAGGCGTACGTTTAACATCGGTTGAAGAAGCAGCAAGCGTTGCAGATGAAATAAAATGTTACGCATAAGGTTAGTGAAACTTATATCTTAGCCTGCTGATCGTGTTGTACCCCCGGCAGGGAGACGGTGAAATTATGCTCATAAAAAAGGTTGCCTGAGTCTCAGGCAACCTTTGCAGTGACGGCGCGGCCTCAATCCACAGCGTTAACGCAGTATGCCTGAGGTGGTTGTCGTCTCGTCGGTTACCCTGGTCATGGTTACCGGGATACTTTTATAGGCAGGAATACCGCTCTGCGTATCATGGCTGTCGAGCGGCACCATCACGTTAGCCTCGGGATAGTAAGCGCCGACCGAACCGGGAGCCATGTCGATGATTACAATCGTCAGGTTTTTCATCTGGCGTGAGGTCGGATTACCGTCCGGATCGAGTGCCATTAAATCGACCCGATCGCCGACGCGCAGCTGACGTTTCTCCGCCTCTTCGGCATTGATAAACAGCACGTCGCGGCGACCGGTGACGCCACGATAGCGGTCGTTGAGGCCGTATAACGTGGTGTTGTACTGGTCGTGGCTGCGTAGCGTAGTCAGCACCAAATCATGGCACTTCAGCGAACGCGGATCTTCATTAATCCCCTGCATCACCTTGAATTGCGCCCGACCGGATGGCGTATTCCATACGCGCTCAGAAGCGGCATTATAGAGCCGGAAGCCGCCCGGTTTTTTCACCCGCTCATTGAAGTTTTCAAACGCCGGGAAGACGGCTTCAATCGCATCACGGATGCGGTTGTAATCGGCCGCCATGGCGCGCCAGTCAACCACGCTGTCCGGCAGCGTGGCCTGAGCCAGCGCGGCCACCAGCGCCGGTTCAGATTTCAGGTGCGGTGAAGCCGGCTCCAGCGAGCCGCGCGAGGCATGCACCATCGACATGGAATCTTCCACCGTCACGCTTTGCGCGCCGGTAGCCTGAACATCGGTTTCGGTGCGGCCAAGAACCGGCAGCAGGTAGTTATGTTTGCCCAGCAGCAGGTGCGAGCGGTTGAGCTTGGTGGCCATATGTACCACCAGATCCAGCTTACGCATCGCCGGGAAGGTCACCTGAGGATCGGAAATGGCCTCCGCCAGGTTACCGCCCAGACAGAGCAGCGCTTTGGCTTTGCCATCCCGCATCGCCTGTATCGCCTGAATAGCGCCGTGGCCGTGTTTCTGCGGCGGACGGAAGCCAAAAACGCGTTCCAGACTGTCGAGCAGCGACTGCGGCGGGATCTCGGTGATACCCACGGTGCGGTCGCCCTGCACATTAGAGTGGCCCCGCAGCGGACAGATGCCGGCACCGGGTTTACCGATGTTGCCGCGTAGCAGCAGCAGGTTGGCAATCTGCTGCACATTCTGGGTGCCATACTGATGCTGGGTAATGCCCATGCCATAACAGATGATGGTCCGCTCAGCGCTGGCATAGAGTCGGGCGATGTGCTGGATCTCTTCACGTGCCATGCCCGACACCTTCAGGATGTGCTGCCAGTCGGTGCTCTCCAGATCGGCCTTCAGCGCCTCGAACCCTTCGGTATGTTCATTAATAAAGGCTTCATCGATGACGCCGGGCTCGCCTTTACTCAGCGCCTCCTGATGCATCGACAGCAGGATCTTCATGACGCCTTTCAGCATCGCTGCATCGCCGCCGACCCGCACTTTGTAATAGGTCGATGCCAGCTCGGTCGAGCTGAGGGAGAGCATTTCAATCGGACTCTGGGGCGAGGTAAAGCGCTCGAGGCCACGTTCCCGCAGCGGGTTGATCGCAACGATGGTCGCGCCGCGTTTAGAGACTTCACGTAAGGTACCCAGCATGCGGGGATGGTTAGTGCCAGGGTTATGACCGATGCATAACACCAGATCGCAATGGTCAAAATCTTCCAGCTCTACCGTGCCTTTGCCGACGCCGATCGATTCCGGCAACCCGACGCTGGTCGGTTCGTGGCACATGTTGGAACAGTCGGGAAAATTATTGGTGCCATATTCGCGGGCGAATAGCTGCCACAGAAAAGCCGCTTCGTTGGAGGCGCGGCCCGAGGTGTAAAACTCTACGCTGTCGGGATCGTCATAACTGCGCAGATGTTCGCCGATCTCTTTAAACGCAGTCTCCCACTCGATTGGCTGGTAGGTGTCGGTGGTCGCATCATACTTCATCGGGTGCGTCAGTCGCCCTTCGCCTTCAAGGTGCAATGCGCTGCGCTGCCATAATTCAGTGACCGTATGCGCGGCAAAGAACGCCGGCGTGGTGCGTTTGCTGGTCGCTTCCCACGACACCGCTTTCGCGCCGTTTTCACAAAATTCAAACGAAGAGGCATGCTGAGGGTCGGGCCAGGCGCATCCCGGGCAGTCAAAGCCCTGTGGCTGGTTCACTTTGAACAGGGCAATCACATCCTGTTTGACTGACATCTGACCGCGAATGGCATCGGCAACCGCTTTAAGTGCGCCCCAGCCGCCTGCAGCGCCACCATAAGGGGCAATCCCGGTTGTGCGATTTTGCTCTTTCATAATGCTCCACATGGTCTGTATTGTTATTTTTGTAAGTCTGGTACACAAATAACCAACCCAGGATGGATTCAGCGCATTATTTACTGAAATTTTTTCTCAAAATGTTTCTGGTATCACGATGTCGATTGCAGAGGTGTTGTTTGCGGATCAATAAAGCTGGCGCAGAATTGCGCCAGCAGAGAAATAAACGCAGCGAGGGAGCGAAACGTATTTACGCGGTTATCGCTACGCTATTATCGGCTCGCAGCAACAGCACGATTTCAGCTTACCGAAACCAGCGCTTTCGCCGGCTTCGCTTTCAGGCCAAAAAGTGTCGACAGGAAACTATTACGCTTGATGAGCATATAGCACAATGCACTCAATCCTGAAGCAATTGCCGTAACTATCAGCACATAGCTGACCGGATAATTATCCGGCAGGTAATCGTCCAGCAGCCAGGCAAAGCCAATCGCGATAGGGTAGTGAAGAATATAAACCACCAGCGCGGAATCAACCACCGTGTTCACGATGCGGCTCTCTTTCATCCGCAGCTTTTCAAAAAAGAAGATCACCCAATAAGAGAAGATCACCGAGAAGACGCTGCTGAGCAGTACCGGAATATATTTCGCTACCCCCTGCAGATTAAATTTCATCGTCAGGAAGAAAGCGCTATAACAGATTATCGCCAGCAGCGTGACAAAGGCGGTATTCAGCAGTGGATGTTTCGCTAATTGCGGAATCGCATCACGATTAAGATAAAGCGCATAGCCGGCTGCGTAATAAACGCAGAAACGTGCGGTCACTGGAATTAAGGTGATCAGCTCGCCCAGATCTTTAACTGCGAACTTCACCACAAACAGACTATTGGCGGCGATTATCAGGGCTGCCAGCCACAGCGGAAAGGGCAGGCGGCGGGCAAATGTCGCCAGCGTCTGGTACAGGCGGGCGGGCACAAAAAAGGAGATGGCCGACAGCGAGACCAGGAACCACAGATGGTGCAACTGCATGTAGGCTGCCAGCAGTCCACTGGCCGAAGTATCGACCCCTTTTATCGTCGAGCTCAGCCAGTACATGATGCCGGGAATGAAAGCAAAGGCAGCAATCAGCGGCACCAGCACGCGTTTGCGACGGTTCTCAAAGAAAAAGGACTGGCCTTTGCGTAAAAAAACCATGGCGGAGAACATGCCGGAGAGAAAGAAAAACGCCTCCATCCGGAAAGTATGGATGAATTCAATCAGTGAACTAAAAATCAGCGACGGGTTTTTATCCGCGACGTAATACCAGCTATTGCCACCAGGCAGGCTGCGGGCGGCATGATATAAAACACCTTCCAGAATAAGGATAGCACGCAGAAAATCGAGGCCGATATTCCGGCTCGATAAAAAAGCGGGTGTAGTCATTTTTATTACCTTAATAAATGACGAAGCGATAGTGTATGAAGTGACAGCGGCAGAATATCACTCTGAAGGTTAATTAACATATTGCGCCACACTTTTCAGAATTCCGCCAGTATGTCCTTTTTGTTGATCGTTAAATTATGATAAACCGGCCTGGCCGTTTTTTAGCGTCACTTTTTTATCAGAATAGCACGCACTGCTGCTGCTTTTAATCGCCCATTCTGGCGCAGCCCTTGCGGGACGGGCAACCGGATGCGGGTTAAACCGCGAACCGGGTAAAGCCTCGCTTAACATAGGGTTAAAAAATGTGCAGTGAGTAAGCGTTTTACTGATGTTTATTCGTCGCCGAATCGGCTTTTTTTTCGCGGGCGGACATCGGAAGAGATAATCAATAAGCGCCACGGGTTTCACTTATTGGCGATTTTTTCTGCGCAATACCGATTTAACCCGCATAACGCAGCGGCGACACGGCAAAATAATTTTGCAGCGGGTGAACTCTGGCTGATAATCTTTTTCAATTCGCCCTGCCAGAGTTATGCTCAATGAAGAATATTTTTTGTCATCTGCTTGTTTTCATCGCGTTCTGTTTATCTGCGGGCGTTGCGCTTGCCAGTCAGCAGGAGGATAAATTTATTATTGAAGCCTATGGCGGTTCCAGCACCAAAGGCGCGATGGCAGTCAGAAAAGACGGTAAATTGCGGGCGACCCTCACACCCAATAATGAAATTGCACAGTTAAACCAGATGCTGAAGGCCAGATATGGCACTGAGGTAGAGATTATCAATAAAGGTGCGCTGTCGGCGCAGTCGAAGGATCTGCTGAACGGGCGCAATTTTTACCGCAATAACAAAACCTGGCGTGAAGAGATGGCCGCCTCGCCGGCAGATCTTATCCTGCTCAACTTCGCCACCAATGACGCCCGCCACTATCACTTCAAAGATACTGAATCTGACTACATCGTCAGTCCGCTGCAATATCGGGCGATCATGTCTGAGCTGATCCGCGTGGCGCAGCAGTACGGGAAAGCGGTGATTATTCAGGAGCCTCATCCATTGTGCGGCCGGGCGGAAAAATGGAACGTTGCGCCTTATGTTGCGCAAATCGACCGCCTGGCACGGGACGAAAATGTGCCGCTGGTCCCTCAGTATCAGCGTATTCAGCAAATTAAAAACTGGCAAACGCTGATGTCGCCGGATTGTATTCATCCCTCCGACGCGCTCTATCAGATTAAAGCGCAGGAGACCTTCAGAGTGTTAGAGAGTCATTATGATCAGCAGATTAAGGCCGCAGTAAATGCCTCGCCAGCCGCTGTCCCGCCACGTTCCCAGGCGGGCTCACTCAGCCGGACCGGCAAGCAGGCGGGATAGACAGCAGTGTAAAGCGGCAATGCGCCAGATAATTGAAAAAACCCGGCTTGCTTTTCCAGCGCGATCAGTCAGCTAGCTAAGCTGATTAGCCTATTTGCCGCTTTGCTTAGACCGCTGCATCAGATGTAGTGCCGGATACCGTAAATCGCCCAGAATATGGCGTTAGCACCGAGGTAAGCCCAACATCCCCAATAGGCAATAGGCTCGCGTTTGGTTCTGAGTTTAGGCAGGAATGCCAATAAATAGAGTGCTGAAGCAATAAGCGAAACGAAGTAGAAAAATTTCATCATTCTCTCCTGTTTAATTTCCTTTATTTTCAGGATAGCCAGGCCTCGCTATTTTGCTTAATCCGTTCCACAGGGTTTCAGACTGAAACGGTTTTACCGTGGCGGCGGATTATTGCGTCACGCTGCAACAGCCTGCCGGAACCGGCTGGATTTGCGCTGGATTAACAAATGATAACGTCAGGATGTTTAGCGGGAAGGTTACAAACTATAATCAGCGCTGCACCGCTGTTACACAACCTGCAGGAATGCAGGCTTTGCGCCCGCCCTAAAAGGAAGAGACCCCGCTGATGTTTTCTCGTTTTTTTATTTATCGCCCCGTCTTCGCATGGGTCGTTGCCATTTTAATCATGCTGCTTGGCGCGCTCTCCATCACCTTGTTGCCGGTTGAGCAATATCCAGATGTGGCACCGCCGTCAGTGAATATCAGTGCCACCTATACCGGCGCCTCCGCTGAGACACTGGAAAACAGCGTCACCCAGGTGATTGAGCAGCAGCTGACCGGGCTGGATCATCTGCTCTACTTCACCTCCAGCAGCAGTTCGCAGGGCAATGTGACGGTTACGGTGACGTTCAGTCAGGGAACCGATCCCGACACGGCCCAGGTGCAGGTGCAGAACAAGGTGCAGCAGGCGCTGACCCGTCTGCCGAGCGAGGTGCAGCAGCTCGGCGTTACCGTGACCAAGTCCCAGTCCAACTTTTTGCTGGTGATGGGGCTGTATGACACCACCGGCAAGAGTAACAGCACCGACATCGGTGACTGGCTGGTGAGTAACATGCAGGAGCCGCTGGCAAGGATCGAAGGCGTCGGGGATATCCAGGTATTCGGCGGGCAATACGCGATGCGTATCTGGCTCGATCCGTTCAAACTCAACGCCTACGCACTGCAGCCTTCCGACGTGACGGCAGCGATTCGTTCGCAGAACATTCAGGTCTCCGCCGGTAAAATTGGCGGGCTGCCCTCGCCGCAGAATCAGCAGCTCACCGCCACGGTCAGGGCGCAGTCGCGGCTGCAGACGCCGGAACAGTTCCGCAACATCATCGTTAAAAGCGATACCCGCGGCGCCATTGTGCGGGTCGGTGATGTGGCGCGGGTCGAGCTGGGTGGTGAATCTTATGACATGACCACCCGGCTTAATGGTCATCCGGCGGCCGGTATCGGGGTGATGCTTGCCCCAGGCGCCAACGCGCTGGATACCGCCACTCTGGTGAAAAACAAAGTGGAAGAGTATCGCCACTCGATGCCGCAAGGTTACGAGGTGGCGTATGCGCTGGACAGCACCGACTTCATCAAAATCTCGGTGGAGGATGTGGTGATCACCCTGATCGAAGCGATAGCGCTGGTGGTGGTGGTGATGTACCTGTTCCTGCAAAACATCCGCGCCACGCTGATCCCGGCGCTGGCGGTGCCGGTGGTGCTGCTCGGGACCTTTGGCGTGCTGGCACTTTGCGGTTATACCATCAACACCCTGACCCTGTTTGCCATGGTGCTGGCGATCGGGCTGCTGGTGGATGACGCGATTGTGGTGGTCGAAAACGTCGAACGCATCATGCATGACGAAGGCTTGCCGGCCCGCGAGGCCACGGAAAAATCGATGAAAGAGATTTCCGGTGCGCTGATTGCTATCGCGCTGGTGTTGTCGGCGGTGTTTCTGCCAATGGCCTTTTTCGCTGGCTCGACCGGGGTGATCTATCGGCAATTCTCAGTCACCATCATCGCGGCGATGACCTTCTCGGTGCTGGTAGCGCTGACCCTGACGCCGGCGCTGTGCGGCATGTTGCTCCGCCCCGGCACGCCGCATCGCAAAGGATTCTTTGGCGGATTTAATCGCTTCTACGCCGCCACCGAGCGCCAGTATCGTCGCAAGGTTGTCAGCACTCTGCGTCGTCCGCTGATTATGGTGTCGCTGTATGCCGCGATGGGCGTGGTGCTGTTTGTGATGTTTACCCGCTTACCAGGCAGCTTTCTGCCAACCGAGGATCAGGGCAGCATTATGCTGCAGGCAACGCTGCCAGCGGGCGCCACTGCCAGTCGGACGGAAGCGGTCAATAAGCAGATCGTCGACTGGTTTCTTACTGAAGAGAAAGAGAACATCGACGTGGTGTTTACTATCAACGGCTTTAACTTCAGCGGCGCAGCGCAGAATGCCGGCATGGCGTTTATCAAGCTGAAAAACTGGGATCGGCGTCCCGGCAAGGAAAACTCGGCAGAGGCGATTGCCGGCCGCGCGACGTATGCGCTTTCCGCTATTCGTGATGCCCAGATATTTGCCCTGACGCCGCCGTCGGTGCCGGGCCTCGGACAGAATAATGGCTTTACCTATGAACTGCTGGCCAGTGGCGGCACCACCCGCGATGAGCTGGGCAAACTGCGCGATCGGCTGCTGCAAAACGCGGCGCAAAGCCCGGAACTGATCGGCGTACGGGCCAATATCCTGCCGCAGACGCCGCAGTTGCAGGTTGATATTGATACTAATAAGGCGGTCGCGCTCGGGCTGCAGCTGGATGACGTTACCGATACCCTGACCAGCGCCTGGGGCGGGGCCTATATCAATGACTTTATCGATCGCGGCCGCGTCAAACGGGTGTACGTGCAGGGTGACGGCCAGTACCGCTCGGCACCGTCCGATCTGGATAAATGGTTTATTCGCAACAGTGAAGGCAGCATGACGCCGTTCTCTGCCTTCGCCTCAACCCGCTGGACTATGGGGCCGGAAAGCCTTAATCGCTATAACGGTTCTGCTTCCTATGAAATCCAGGGGCAGAATGCGGAAGGCTACAGTTCCGGCGATGCGATGAACACCATTGAACGGTTGGCCGATCAGCTTCCGGCCGGGACGACCGGCGCGTGGAGTGGACTGTCACTGCAGGAGAAGCAGGCAGGCGGGCAGTCCACCACGTTGTATGCGATCTCTATTCTGGTGGTGTTCCTCTGTCTGGCGGCGCTGTATGAGAGCTGGTCAGTGCCGTTTTCGGTGCTGCTGGCGGTACCGCTCGGCGTGCTGGGGACGGTAGTAGCGGTTGCGTTACGCGGATTAAGCAACGACATCTATTTCCAGGTCGCGCTGCTTACCACCGTCGGCCTGACCTCTAAAAACGCCATCCTGATTATTGAGTTCGCCGAGGAGGCGGTGCGCCAGGGCAGCTCGCTGAGCGCGGCGGCACTGCAGGCGGCGCGGACCCGTTTACGGCCGATCATGATGACCTCACTGGCGTTTATCGCCGGGGTGATCCCGCTGGCGGTGGCGACGGGGGCGGGTGCCAACAGCCGTATCGCCATCGGTACCGGCATCATCGGCGGAACGCTGGCTGGCACGGTGCTGGCGCTGTTCTTTGTGCCGCTGTTCTTCGTGCTGGTGAAGCACTACCTCACCCGACATCGCGCGGCGAAATAACCACAGGCACGTCTGCCGGCTCGCCCACAGACGTGCTGATTTTTACCCACAGGCGTGATGAACCGGTTTACCGGCACGGCATGGCGGGTTTTCGCAATAAAATCGGGGAACGGGCTGTCCGCCGCTTAAGATGAGATGCCATTCCATGGCGTAAAACGTCCTAAGGCGCCTTATTCAGAATTACTGGCAGGACGCCGACTGATCCTGCCCCCTTTCCGGCCGGCTTCCCTGGCTTTTTCATGATCGTTTTTGAAATTGCCCCCACTGACTTTGCCTCCTGCACTGCCAGCTTCGCTCGCACGGCCCGGATCGTTGGCAAAATTGCCAGCACCACCTCGGTATTTCTGTTGTGTCATAGAGAGACCTCCTATCAACGTTCCATTAGATAAAAAGGACTAGCTAGTCACACCACGAAGCATAGATGACCGCTTCGTTTATGCCAATACAACCCCGGGAAAATGTTGTTTTCAGGCTGATTATCAGCGCGCACCGGGCGGGAAACGGCAGCGAGCCTGCGATCCCCAGGCTACCCTTATAAGCTCAACGAAAAAGGAGAACGCGATGACTGATGCAACCTTAATCGATACGCTTGAGTTTGGTTCTGACTCCCGGAAGCAAAAATATGAAATTTATGGCGATGATGCTCAGACACCGACCCATGCGGTGATTTATCGTCAACAGGACGGCGAATGGCAGGCGCTGGATGAGACACTGAGCTTTGCTGCCCAGGATGAGCAGGAAGAAGTGACCGGCTCAATGGGCTATGGCGCCGGCGACAGTCTGCCTGACCTGCGCGACTTACCGGCCGAGGCCCGGGAGCGCTGTGAGCAGCACTGGCATGAAAGTCGCGACGAGTAAGCAGTAACGTTGCCGGGATCGCTTCCCGGCTTATTTTATGCTGCTTAAACGCGCTGTTTTCATCGTTTTCACCACCTACAGTAATTGTTAAAGCTTTTACCGCTATTGGCGATAACGAACAGGCGTTGAGCGTGCCGATCAATGATGATTCCGGCCCTCAGCCATGAGTTCTGAACGCGTACGGACCTGCTTTTAGCCCTCCTTTTAAACACACCAGAAAGCGCTTTCTTTAGCGCAAAATCATTCTTATCACAGCGAAAACAATAATATGTCGATTATTAAGGCGATAAAAAAACGCCTGCCTGCTGCCCGTTTTGGGCGTAGCAGCCAGCCTGCGAATGGCACTTTTGATTGTCGTGCGTTGCCGGCGTCGCTCAGCGCGGCGGGATTAAGCCAGCGCGCAGGCGGTCTGCTGATGACTTTTGTGCCGCCTGAAGCGGATTTTCAGCGGGCCAGTCAGGCCTGGCAACGCTTTACGTCCGCTGACCTGACGGTCCTGACGCTTTCCTCTAATGGCGCGCTAAGCAGCAGCGGCCGCCAGAGCACCTATTGCGACGGTGCCGGTCAGGAAGGAAGCTGGCTCTGGTTGCCTGACAGCCTGATTGCGCGGCATGAGACGCACATTATTGACCTGCACGTGCAGGATACCCACACCGCCAGCCAGCGGATCACAGCGATACAGCAGGAGCTGGAGCGGTTGCAGTTGCGGATGCCGCTCTCTGCCGATCGGACCTTCGCGATGATCTACTGCGACGGTCTTTCTGCCTCGGAAGGTTTCCTGATGCAGGCCTGGTACAACAGCGGACGTTTCCCCTGTCTGGCGATTGGCGGATCGGCCGGCGGTAAAATCAGCTTTGACGGCACCTGGATTGGGGTTGGCGGCAAGATACTACAGGGCAAAGCGGTGATTATTTTTTGCCAGATGGCAGCGGGAAAATCGTTTGCCCCGTTCAAAAGCCAGAACTTTACGCCGCTCGACAACAGCTGGTTGATCGCCGAGGCCGATCCGATCGCGCGCACCGTCAGTTCGGTATTTAACCGTCAGGGCCAGCAGCAATCGCTGGTTTCCGCGCTATGCACCCACCTGAACTAGCAAACAGACCCAGCTGACAGAACGGCTACAGGGGCTGACCTTTGGCGTCAGGGTCGGGGATGAATACTTTATTCGTTCGGTGGCCAAAATTGAGTCTGACAGCGTGCAGTTTTTCTGCGATCTGGAGTTTGGCGACCGGCTGTTCCTGATGCAGGAAAAGGACTTCAAACAGGCGACGCAGCTGGAGTGGCAGGCGTTTGCCCGTCAGCACGGCAAACCGGCGGCGATACTGATGAACGACTGTATTCTGCGTCGCGTCGGAAATGCCGGTCAGTTACACAACGCCCACTTTTTCAAAGGCATCCCGGCGGCGGGCTTCTCCAGCTTTGGCGAGATCCTTGGCGTGCCGATCAACCAGACGCTGTCGGCGCTGGTGTTCTTTAATCATGAGGTGAAAGCGATGAGTCAGTTTCCGGTGGAGTACGCCGGGTACGCGGCACACTATGCGCAACGGGCATTACGTCGCTGGGAAGCGCTGAACAGCGTACAGACGGGGGTGCTTGATCGGGTGATCAGCTATCAGCAGGCGCTGACGCCGCTGATGGAGGCACTGCCGGTATTAGAGCGATTAGAGCGCGCCACCCAAAGTCAGGGCGAAACCCTGAGCCTGGCGGAAAACAGCATTCGCGCCATCAGCGACATCGCCACCCAGAGCCAGCAGGCGCAGGGCCGGCTGGATGACGGGCTGGACGATCTGGAGAAAATTTCGCACGGGATTAACGAGATAACCCACGGCATCAGTAACATCGCTTTCCAGACCAATATTCTGGCACTGAACGCGGCAGTGGAAGCCGCCCGTGCCGGTGAAGCGGGCCGGGGTTTTGCGGTGGTGGCTGGCGAAGTGCGTCGGCTGGCACACTCCTCCAAAGAGCAGGCTGAGGCTACCGCCAGTAACATCAGTGAGGCGGTGAGCACCATCGCACGCATCCGGCTGGTGGCCAGTGACAGTGCGCAGACCGCGACCCAAATGGCCGCACGCAGCATCAGTGCCGCTGACACCCTGGCGACCATGAATCAGCAGACCCGTCATGAGCGCGCCGATATTGCTAAACACCTCGGTAGCCTGCGTGAATTAACCCAGGGTATGGATGCGATGCAGGATGGGGTGGCGCAGCTAAAAGTGTTACAGGTTCTGTCTGGCGGGCAGGTTAACGGCTGAGTTTTCAGCAAAAAAGACAACAAAGTGCGGTGCAGGCGTATCGGCCAGGCAAGCCGCGCCTGCAGTTGTTACACTTGACGGTGATTAACCACGCAGAGGTACCAATGAAAGTTAAAAGTTATGCAGCCATGCAGGCTGGTCAGGCGCTTGAACTTTATGAATATGATGTTGCTGAACTTGCAGCAGAAGAGGTTGAAGTAGAGGTTGAGTATTGTGGCGTCTGCCACTCTGACCTGTCGATGATCGACAACGAGTGGGGCATTTCACAGTTTCCCGTTATTGCCGGACATGAAGTGATTGGACGGGTTTCTGCGCTGGGCGACGCGGCAAAAAACAAAGGCCTGTCGATTGGTCAGCGGGTGGGCATTGGCTGGACCGCGAAAAGCTGTCAGCACTGCGACGCCTGTATCAATGGTGAGCAGGTTAACTGCCAGCAGGGCAGCATTCCGACCATCATGAACAAGGGTGGTTTTGCTGAGAAACTGCGTGCCGACTGGCAATGGGTGATCCCGCTGCCGGAGAAACTGGACGTTACCACCGCCGGTCCGCTGCTGTGTGGCGGTATCACCGTCTTCAAACCGCTGCTGATGAGCAACATCACCGCTACCAGCCGGGTTGGCGTGATCGGTATCGGTGGTCTCGGCCACATCGCCATTAAAATTCTGCATGCAATGGGTGCGGAAGTGGTGGCATTCAGCTCAACGCCAGACAAGAAACAATCGATTCTGGACATGGGCGCAGATGAAGTGGTTAACAGCCGTGACGCTGAAGCGCTGAAACAGCAGGCGGGTCGTTTCGATCTGATCCTCAGCACTGTCGCGGTCGATCTGGACTGGAAACCGTATTTCGCGGCGCTGGCACCTAAAGGTAAATTCCATACCGTCGGTGCAGTGATGAAGCCGTTCCAGGTGGGTGCGTTTGACCTGATCATGGGTGACAAAGCGGTAACCGGTTCTTCGACCGGCTCGCCGGGTCAGCTGCGTTCGTTACTGAAGCTGGCTTCGCGTGCTGATATTGCGCCGCAGGTTGAGTTCTTCCCGATGTCAGACATCAATAAAGCGCTGGAACACGTGCGCGCCGGTAAAGCTAATTACCGTGTGGTGTTGAAAGCCGATTTCTGATAATCGTCTTATGAAAACCGATGCCGCAGATTTCTGCGGCATTTTTTTTGCTTTCAGCGGGTTACCAGCCCGCAGTGGAGCCCGGCGGCGATCACTTCTTCCGCCGTCACGTTAAGCCATTTTTCCGGCGTTAAGACCGGAAGCTGATCGCGCCACGCGGCTACCAGCTGATAGCCCAGCGTGTAACCGTACCAGCGGGGATAGGTTCCGCTGCCAAAGAACCAGGCAGCATGATCGTAATGAGGGTTATTCAACGCCACCAGCGTGACCGGATTGTCCAGCAGCCACTGCCGTTCAGATGCCCGCTCCCACCGTTCGGGTGGTGAGTCCAGTAACCAGCAAACAAACTGTCCAGCCAGCCCTTCACTTACCAGCGCGTCGCCTGGCGTCCAGCCGTATCCGTGACCCGCCATGCGCAAACAGTGATGTACTTCGTGCAGGATAGTGCGCATCAGCGCACCGCTGCTGAGTGTCTGCGCCAGTTGAGGATTAGCCGGATCGATTGTCAGACCAAACAGCGTCGCACTATAGGCGTAGCCGCCGGTACCGGTTTCCGGAATCACCGCCGCTGGCGCGCACTGAACCAGAATATCGAGGCGCGGTGGCGGCATAACCGCTGACAGGATCTGGCATGCCGCATCAGCCTGGCGGGTAATCTCCGTTTGATAATCCTGTAAATCGCCTGACGCTTCCAGCCAGTGCAGTTTCCATTGTTCAGCCATTATTCACTCCTGCAGCGGATCAGATTGAGCCGGAAAAGCGGTCAGGTTTCGCTGCCCGGCCTGAACCTCAGCGACGCGGATATCCAAATTCGTCAGCCGATCGGTTTTGCCTTCGTGTCATCCAGCTTAGCTGCGACATGACGACACTGTCATCTCCGACGCGCGCGAATTTTGCCGATTGCGACGAGGGATTTGGCTGAGCCAGCAGGTTGGCCCGATTTCATCGATCACTGTCCATCGAGCCTGTCACGCCAGCGTTCGCAACCGGGTAAAGTCACTCCATCGCAGCAATGACGTCGCCGACGCTGGCTGCACTCGACTGAACACAGACCGGAGCCTGATTATGAAATTGACCCAAGTCCGTAACGCCACGCTGGTGCTGCACTATGCCGGCAAGAAATTCCTGATTGACCCGATGCTGGCTGAAAAAGAAGCCTGGCCGGGCTTTGTTGGCAACGCCCGTCCGCACCTGAGAAATCCGATGGTTGAACTGCCGATGCCGATTTCGCAGCTGCTGGATGTCGATGCGGTTATCCTTACCCACACCCATACCGATCACTGGGACGAGGCCGCGCAGCAGCTGGTGCCAAAAACGATGATGATTTATACCCAGAATCACAGCGATGCTGACCTGATTCGCTCTCAGGGTTTCCTCAACGTTCAGGTGCTGCAGGAAGAAAATGCGTTTGTCGACGGCCTGACGATCTATAAAACTGACGGCCAGCATGGCAGCAACGCGCTGTATGCCGACAAAGTCATGGCAGATCTGCTGGGCGATGCCTGCGGACTGGTGTTTACTCATCCGGCGGAAAAAACGCTCTATGTTGCGGGCGATACTGTCTGGGTTAAGCCATATGTAAGAAGCCTGCAACGTTTTCAGCCGGACGTGGTGGTGCTGAATATCGGTAATGCGACTAACGATCTCTATGGCCCGATTATTATGGGAAAAGAGGATACACTGCACACGCTGGAGATCGTGCCTGAAGCAACGCTGGTCGCGTCGCACATGGAAGCGATCAACCACTGTCTGCTGACCCGTGCCGAGCTGCGGGCCTATACCGATCAGCAGGGGATAACCGATAAAGTGCTTATCCCACAGGACGGTGAAACTATAACGTTCTGACCGGCACGCCGGATCAGAGCACTTTTCTCCTGCTCGCCAGCTGGGGGAGCCGACGATTAAGGGGGCGAGATGACTGCGTTGAATGTTGCAGTGGTAGCGACGGCTGGATTCAGTCCGTTCCACTTTTCGGTTCCCTGCATCCTGTTTGGATCAGCGATGCCGCAGCCGGATCTTTTCCGTGTCACAATCTGCGCCGAAAAGCCCGGCACGGTTCTGTCGGAGATCGGCCTGTCGATTAATGTGGAACATGGGCTTGAACAGCTGGATACGGCGGATATTATCATTCTGCCGTACTGGCACAATCCGGCTGAAAAGCCCGATCAGCGGCTGCTCGATAAGCTGGCCGCTGCCTGGCAGCGCGGCGCTGAAGTGGTCGGGCTGTGTCTGGGTACCTACGTGCTGGCCTATGCTGGTCTGCTCGACCAGCACCGTGCCGCGACCCACTGGGAATTTGAACGTGACTTCAGCCAGCGCTTTCCGCAGGTTCATCTCGACAGTAATGCGCTCTATACCCGCGACGATCGCCTGATTACCTCGGCAGGAACCGCCGCCGGCATCGACTGCTGTCTGGATATCATCCGTCAGCACTACGGCAGCGCTGTGGCTAATCGGGTGGCCAGAAGAATGGTGGTGCCGCCGTATCGTGAAGGAGGGCAGGCGCAGTTTATTGAGCGCCCGGTACCGGAGAATACCCGTGACGGCAAAATCAATACGCTGCTGGAGTCGCTGCGGCGCAACCTGCATCAGCCGCACGATCTGGATTCACTGGCGCGTTCGGCTGGTATGAGCCGGCGAACGCTGACGCGCCATTTTTTCAAGGCGACCGGGATGACGCTGGGCGACTGGCTGACGGCGGAGCGACTGCAACGCAGCCAGGAACTGCTGGAAACTACCGATATCAGTATTGAGAGCGTGGCCGAAAAAGTGGGCTTCACCTCACCTATCTCTTTTCGTCAGCGTTTCAAACATCGATTTGGCGTCGCCCCCAGCGAATGGCGGCGAACTTTCCGCGGGCCGTTGCCGGTCACCACCGCAGAACACGGCTAGTTATGACCAGACGCTCGCCATAACATCGACGGCGGATAAAAAAGCGTGCCGGAAAATTCAGCGTGCAGGCGCGGCCAAATTTTCCGGAACGGAATCAGCCAGGATTAAAGCAGAAAATCATCCAGTGACTGGCCGTTTTCGAGAGCGGTTTTAATCGGTGATGGCGTACGGCCCTGACCGGTCCAGTATTTCAGCTCGCCATTTTCATCGCGGTACTGATATTTTGCCGGGCGCCTGGTGCGCTTTTTACCGCTGCGGGTGGCCGGGGACAGGCCCGCTAACAGTTCAGTCGGGTCGATTCCGTCTTCCTTTAGCAGTTCACGGTACATCGCCAGTTTTTCAGCTTTTTCGCGCGCTTCGGCCGCCTGGGCTTCCTCTGCTTCGCGTCGTTCTCTGACCACTGTCTCTAATTTCTGCACCATCTCGTCCAGCACATCTAACGTTATATTGCGCGACTGCGCGCGCAGGGTGCGGATATTATTCAGGCTGCTCAGGTTTTCACTCATAAAAAAGGTCCTTCAGTACTCACATTAATTTACAGCGCACATTCACTGTAAGCGGTAAGGATACCATTCATCCCACTGATTTTTGAAGGGTTGCGGCCGATTCGGGGATGAGATCAAGGCAGACTGAATCAGGCAGGCGGCTTTATGCACCAGGGTTTAGAATGCGGGCGCAAAAATGAAACACTCTGCATAACACAACAATGATATTTGTAATTTTGCCCTCCATTAACTGTGCTTAACTCAGTGAAAGGGTTTGAATAAGGATGGGCATGAAGTTTCGCAGCAAAAAAGCGGCACCCGCGCCAAAGATTTCGCCGCTACTCAAAAGCATTACGTTATCAGGTCTGGTACTCACCGTGGTGGTCATCGGTATCAATCTGTGGACGCTGCGTGAAGACTGGCGTGAAGCCGTTAACCAGACTGAAGAGATGGCGGTCAATCTGTCCCTGTCACAGGCGCGACAGGCAGAAGATACCTTTCTGCAGACGGAACTGTCGCTGCGCGAAGTACAGCGCGACCTGCAAACCCAGATAGTGAACAATCGTGTCGATGGTGATGCGCTGAGTCAGACTATGCGCCTGTTGCAAAATCGGCTGCCGCAGCTGCACGGATTGTTCTATTACGATGCCCAGGGCCGCTGGATCGCTACCTCGATGAGCCGGACGCCGATCGGTATCAATAATTCCGATCGTGAGTATTTCAGCTATCACCGCGCCAGTCTGCGTAACAGCGTGCATGTCGGGCCGGTGCTCCGCAGTCGTACCACCGGCGATCTGGTGATTCCGGTATCGCTGCGCGTCAATGATGGTGCAAACGGTTTTGATGGTGTCCTGCTCGCGACCATTAAAGTGGACTACTTTCGCCACTTCTACAGCTATTACGAGCTGGGCGCGCGCGACGTACTGGTGCTGATGCTGGCAGACAGCACGGTACTTTATGCCCGTCCGATGCCGGACAGTTATATTGGCAAAAACCTCTCCTCAAGCCCACTGTTCCGCAAAATGCTGGCCGATGCCGATCAGGGCAGCGGGCAGTGGAAGGCCGCGCTTGATGGCGAAAAACGTATCTTCGGCTTTGCACGATCTGAACGTTATCCACTGATTGTCGCCGCCGGCTACGACAAATCTGCGCTGTTTAGTCGCTGGATGAATGGCCGGGTGCAGGATGTGATGCTGAGCCTCGCACTGCTGGCAGTGATCCTTTCGCTTAGCGTTTTTTTGCTGCGCCAGGCGCGACATACACTGCGCTACCAGCGGGAACTGACCCGGCTGCGTGACGAGCTGACCGCGGCAAATCTTTCTCTGCAAAGCCTGGCAAATAGCGATGGCTTAACCGGCGTCGCTAACCGCCGCTACTTTGATCGGAGACTGCATGAAAGCCTGCAACAGGCCAGGGTACAGGGCTGGCCGGTCTCTCTGATCCTGATCGATATTGACTATTTCAAACATTACAACGATACCTACGGACACGTAGCGGGCGATGAGTGCCTGAAAGCGGTCGCATTGATTCTGAAAAATTTTGCACTGCGTAAAAATGATCTGCCGGCCCGTTATGGCGGTGAAGAATTTGCCATTATTCTGCCGCGCTACACCGCTGAAGAGGCGTTAAAACTGGCCAGGGCGATTGTTGAGGCGGTTTACCGGCTGAATATTCCGCACCTTACCAGCGGACTGCCGACAAAACGGATCACGCTCAGCGCTGGCTGTGCAACCCAGCGCGGCATTGCCGGACAGCAGGCATTGTCACACCTGATTGAACGGGCGGATGAAGCCCTGTACCGCGCTAAGCGGGAAGGGCGCAATCGTGCAGAATGTGAAAAGCCAGACGGTTAAGCACCGTTGATCACTTGCGCCGTTACCGCTGTGGCATGGTAGTCGCTCAACCAACTCAGGGAGTGACTATGTCAAACGATACGGGGTTCAGCCATCTTGCTCTGCAGGTCCGCGATCTGGAAAAAAGTGTGGATTTTTACCAGCGTTATGCCGGAATGCAGGTTATTCATCATCGCGAGCCTGGCATTGCGGAAGCGCAGAAAGTGGCGTGGCTGTCAGATTTAACCCGGCCATTTGCGCTGGTGCTGGTACAGTCGGCTCACCTGGAGGATACGCCGCTGGGGCCGTTTGGTCATATTGGCGTCGCCTGTGCCACTCGCGAAGAAATTGATGCCAAAGTAGCGCTGGCGCAGCAGGAAGGTGTATTACGTCGGCCCGCGCAGCAGTCCGGCGAACCGGTTGGTTACTGGGCTTTCTTCGCCGATCCTGACGGGAATACGCTTGAGCTTTCTTATGGTCAGCAAATTGGCCTGGAAATTATCATGGCGCGCAACGCCACCTCGCAACAGAACGATTAATCACTGCCCGCTATTGTTTAGCGCTATGGCCGGTTGGGTCACAGAGTAAGACAAGAGCGTCGTCGGAATAGGAGAACAGGCATTCGGGGAGAGCTGACGGCTGGAATTACCACATAATCAGACTTGGGTGAGGATAAGCTCCTGATTTTCAGCCCGGCAGAATAATCGAGGCCGGAAGTTACTGCGTCACTGCGGGTGAGGATAAATCCGCCCGACATCTATCGGGCGGATTTACTGCAAGGGATGCACTGCAATCAGATCAGGAAATCATCCAGTGATTTACCATTTTCAATCGCAGATTTAATCGCTGAAGGCGTACGTCCCTGACCGGTCCACTGCTTAACTTCACCGTTTTCGTCAGTGTACTGATATTTGGCAGGGCGAGGCGCACGCTTTTTCTTCTCAACCGGCGCCGACTGCATACCACTTAACAGTTCGTTAGGATCGATACCTTCCTGCAGCAGTAATTCGCGATATTTAGCCAGTTTTTCCGCTTTCTCACGATTAGCGGCTTCAGAAGCCTGCGCTTCTTCACGACGCTCACTAACAACAACAGAAAGTTTTTCCAGCATTTCTTCCAGGGCAGCAAGATCAAGTTCGCGTGCGTTTGCGCGAAGCGTACGGATATTATTCAAGCTGCTGAGAGTGTCACTCATCAAAGTCACCATAGTCTTGTTCAGATAATAAAATACAGAGCGGGTTCACGCTGATGCTTTTCGTCAGACCTGCTTTTTAAAATGCTTGCCTTCGAAGAATCTCAATACTGAACCAATAGTTCAACTCTGACATATTAATCGTTTTTTAAGAGAGTTGAAACTGTAATTAACGTGCAATAACACCGCAAAGGTAAAAGAACTTAAACCTGGTGGTAAGGTCGCTCAAAATGACAAAAACACCGCCTGTTTTATCCATGAGTTAAATCGGCCTGTGGCGGCATTATTCCTGCTGAGGCCGCGCTTTTTTAGCAATCTATCCACTTAGGCTGTGCCGGATATCACCCGGCTGGCAGTTAAAAACCCGCAACATATTATATCAGGTGAAACAGTAAACGCGGCGTTGTTAAGTGTGATAATGACGCACTGGAGTATCGCAGCGGGTAACGGTTGAATTTATCTTAACGATAGTTTTCATTCGGTAAAAATAACTTATCTTTATGATTCGCCTATTTTTTTAAGGAGAGGATTCTGCTAAAAACCGGCGGCACTTTGGTCATACTCTGCTGCAGATGCTGTGCAGTCGCGGGCGGTGACGGTGCAACGGAGGAGCGACGAAATGGGTTATTGCTGCTTAAGGGAAACGCAGGCGGGTCGCGATGCAATTGAAACTGGTTAATCAGGGTAATAATAACCCTTAGTTCGGTTTTAGGCATGCTTATATATGCGCGATAAAGCAGCTAAAGGGGGATTATTGACAGTATACGATAACATTATTGCGTTATACGCATTAAACCGGTTTCCCCGGCCCGCCGTTGAACCGATAAGCTGCCAGCAATGGGGCTAATTCGCCGGACTTTATCCGACGTTAACCCGACTCAGCAGGCGATAAACAGGCAGAGAGGGATAAAAAACAGGGCGGATAATGCTTTTTGTGATGCAAATGCGGTTTTACCATTATGGTGCAACAGGATGTTGTCATCGGTTATTAAAATCTCATGGCGAAAAGATTAATCGCTGCAGTGCTGGCGTCCTGAAAGATCGGTTTCGCGCTGAGCAGGTATAACGCGCATGGACGGCATGCGGATTATTCTGTCAAAAATGCCGCGCTGGCCCGGCAACTGAGCGCAATGGAACAGCAGTGAGGCGGCGGCTGAGTCTGAACTCTGTGCCTTCATCCACTCAGACTGATGTCCTGATACCGTTTCAGTCCCCTTTGATGAGGTAACCCTGATGACTTTTAAAGGAAATAAAAAATCACTGCCGGTCCGCTATTGCCAGACCTGCAATAAACCGATGACCTGGCGTAAGAAATGGGAAAACTGCTGGGATGAAGTGAAGTACTGCTCCGAACGCTGCCGGCGTGAGCGGCGTCAGCTGACCGTCGGGCGGGCGGACAGTGATAATCGCGAGTAAAGCGAGGGTGGGCGAGGCACATTATCAGGCGCGGTTTGAGTGACTGACGCAAACCGCGCGATTTTTACTGCTGGACTTTAATCTGCTGCCAGCCTTTTTTGAACATGCAGTCCTTCACCAGAATCGCCCGCTGCGTTTCATTTGCATCACGGGTGGAGTAATCCGTGTCGGTCGTTTTGTACTTGCTGTCTTTAGAGATGTATTTACCGCTGACCACGTTGTCAGGGGGTAAATCGCGTAATGCCTGAGCCTGACAGGCGATCTCAGCTCTGTTTTCCTGCTGGTCTGAAGCATCAGGTTTGACCCATTTATATTCTACGCAGCCGCTCAGGCTGAGCGTAAAGATCAGCAGTAATAACGCTTTCATCATTGGTTTCTCAGCGAGTTTACTCTGAAATCAGGCCGGCAGACCTTGCAGCGTACCGGCCAGTTGACAGAAAAAAGAGGGAGCAGGGTAAGCCGATCAGAAGGTAACACCGCCACCAATGAAGGGACCGTCAATCAGCGTATGACCGGGACGTCCATCTTTGCCATCCACGCCCGCATAGCGATAACCCGCTTTCAGCGTCAGTGGCAACATCGGTGTCCAGCTGATTCCGCCATCGGCCTCAACGAAATTTTTAACGCTGTTAGCGAAGGATTCGGGAGCCGAATATCCCTCTCCGTAGAGGGCAAAGTTAGCGGGCAGATTCAGCCTTACACCGCCACCGACCGGGAAGGCGACGCCGTTATCGCCTTTCTTACCGCCGATATAGGTGGCTTTGATGCCAGCGGACAGCATTACCGGGCCTAATTCCAGGCTATAACCGGTGCCTGCCTGTCCAATCTGCACGCCGTCATCGGTGTTTTTAACCCACTGGCTATCCAGATAAAGTCCGCCTGTAGATCGCCCGATTTCTGCGTCGAGGGCAGTAAAGTTTTTACCCTGCTCTGCGCTCAGGCCGATGGCCATAGCCGATGACGAAGCACACAGCAGCAGGCTGATGCCAATCACAGTTGTTTTCATTTTTAGTAATCCCTGGTGTAACAATGGCTGCTTTGCAGTCTCGTTTTAAGTCAATAAATCGCTATTTTTCAACAATCTCTTTTACATCCTGCTGCTGCAGTTGATGCGTATTACCGTCGGTATCTTGATAGGAGATCAGACCGGTTTCTTTATCTTTGGCGGGTTTGCCGTGGGTGGAAATCATATGTCCGTCGCGGGTCGAGATGACTTAATTGCTTGAGCATCCTGCGACCAGTATCACCGCAGTGAGCAAACCAAGGGGAAATAACGTTTTTTTAACGGTTGCTGAGAATTTCATTTTTACTTCCTGATACAGTCTGTTAATGACGCCCGGTATTGTCGGGACGCTGCATTTTCACCCTCGTTTATTAAACCGGTCGTTAACGTTGAGGCCTGAGTTTGTTTTAATAAGCCTGTAATGATCCAGATCATTGTTGATCAATGAAGCCCTTTACTTACCGGCAGAGATGCACTTCCGCTACCGTATTAATGCTGGCGCACCCGCCGAGAAACAAGGCGGCTGAATTACAGTAGTGACAGCTGATGCTGTCAGAACATCACTGAATCGCGCCCATTATTTGCTTCGGTCCAGCAGCCCCTAATCCGGCGATAAAGAGCCGCGGAATAATCCCGGCTCGGGCAAATTTTCCTGCCTGAGCAGGCCAGTTTCTGAACAACGGCACGGTGAAATAGCGCAGCGTGAACGATTCGGCCAGCCGGTAATCGGTTTGAAAAGGGTATCTGCACGGGTTCGGTTAAATCTGTTGGAAAGAGAAATATATTACGGCCATTCTTTTCCGGAAAAATTCGACCAGACAAACGCTTTTGCCGGCGGGCTCAGCCTATTACATCGCCACCTTCTCCGCTTTCTGCGGGTCGGCAAGCGAGGCAGTGACGTTAATTAGCCGAACCGGCTGCCGTAATGGTTACATTAAAAACCGGGTTTTAAGATTTCTGCCAGCATCAATCCGCTGTCCGGCTGCCTAAAATAGCGCTCGTTTAACGCTTCGGTTAATCCCCGAAGACGATTGGCGATAAATTTAACCGGCGGTGTAGCCGACTATGTTGGCTGGCAGATGTGACCCGTGAGCTGCGATACAGCGGCAGAAAACCGGCTGCGATCGTTCGCCTGGCGGGTCAGCATCAGAGAATCGCCCTTTAGCATCCGGGACAGCTTTCTTCTGCTGCTAACGGTTAAGGACAGGTATGAACAGTTCGGATCAGACAGTTATCAGCGCCACTTCATTCACGCAAGCCGCAACGCTACTGGAACAGGGCAGCCGGGCGCGCATCCGGCTTAGCTGGAATATTTCAGGCGATGAGTTTTTTCGTCTGGTTAATCTGGTTAAACAGGGCAGCGAGATGTCGATTGAAAAAGAAGAAGATGGTTTCTGGCTGACGCAGAAATAAGCCGCCGATTTCGTTTAGATTAAATGGCATAGCCGAAGCAGGCCGGGCGGGGCCTGCGCTACAGATGGCGTATCGCGTTTGCGAACAACCGCCAGTGACAGGCAAGGCGGTTACCGCTAATAGTTACATCATCCTGTAATAAGATTTTTATTTTGGTAGTCCGGCGTTACCGCTGAGCCCCTCCATACAGAGTCCGCTGCGATGTGAAAGTACGGCGATCGACCTGATCGTTGTCGGGTGCAAACCTCAGACATGCGCCCGGAATGACCTCCTGACGAGGCGCGCCGCCGGGCCGCAGGCCCGATATGTTTATATCGTTGCATTGAATGATGTAACTAAGCCGCTAGTAGTTAACTACCTGATCGGCAGCCAACCGCAAGCCCCCGGAAATCCCTGATTTCATGTCACCTGCGCCATAAAATCAGCTCACCGGGACGTTGGGCTTAGTGATTGTCTGGTGTGGCGGTAAATCCGTCATGTCTGGCAGGGCACGGTTTTAAGCGGCGGCCGGCACGGGTCGCGGGTATCTGACTACCCGCGAGCCTGTCAGATGCTGACGTTACGGACTCAATCTGCTGTTAGTTGAAACAGAGTTGACGTTTCCTGACATTAATCCGCTTCGCCTGATCTTAGATCAAATTCCGGAATGCTTATCATTTATATAATCACTGCCTCTTACCACCAACCAGATGGTTATATGTCGATGAACATGCACAGTACCTATCGAATCCTCGGCTATCAGCCCGCGGTGAATCCGGCCTGGCGTCAGAAATTACTCACCATGGGCATGCTCCCGGGGGCGGTGATTGAGATTATCCGTGTCGCACCAATGGGCGACCCGGTGCAAATCCGTACCCGCCGGGTGAGTCTGGCGGTGCGTCAGCGTGACCTCGATGCCATCGTTCTTGAGGAAATGGTCTCATGAAAAACATAACCATTGGGCTGATCGGTAATCCTAATACCGGTAAAACAACTTTATTCAATCAGCTCACTGGTGCCCGCCAGCGGGTCGGTAACTGGGCCGGTGTGACGGTCGAGCGTAAAGAAGGACAATTTTTTACTGCTCAGTCTGATGTACGGCTTATCGATCTGCCCGGTACCCGGTCTCTCACCACGCTCTCGGCTGAAAGCTCAATCGACGAAAGTATCGCCTGCCAGTATCTGTACAACGATCACGCCGATTTGGTGATTAACGTGGTGGATGCGTCGAACCTTGAAAGCAATCTGTTCCTGACGTTTCAGCTACTCGAACTCGGTGTCCCCTGCATTGTGGCCCTCAATATGCAGGATATCGCCGCCAGCCAGAATATCGTTATTGATGTTGATGCCTTGTCAGCGCGGCTGGGCTGCCCGGTGGTCTCGCTGACTTCGACCCGCGGCGAAGGCATCGCACAGCTCAAGGCGCTGATTGATCATCCGCACCGCTACACCGCACCAGAGCGGGTGCGCTATCCGGAAAATGTTGAAGCCGCGATTACTCAACTTTGCACGCTGATGCCTGCTTCGATATCGCCGCAAAAACGTTACTGGCTGGCATTACAGTTACTGGAAGGCGATATCAACAGTCAGCAGCTCTGCCCGACGCTGGTGCCGCAGTTGCCGGCGATCGTTCAGCAGGCCGGTGGTGATACCGGGGTGCTGATTGCCGATTACCGTTACCGTGCGATCCACGCACTGTGCGCCGCCGTCAGTAACATTCATCACGCCGCGCCCGGCAGCCTGACCAGCCGGATTGATAACATCGTGCTGAACCGCTGGCTGGGTATTCCGATCTTTCTGGCGGTGATGTACGTGATGTTTGTATTGTCGATTAATATCGGTGCCGCTTTACAGCCGCTGTTTGACAGCAGCTCGGTGGCGATATTTATCCACGGTGCGCAGTGGCTGGGCTACGTCTGTCATTTTCCGGCCTGGCTGACCGTTTTTCTGGCGCAGGGGATAGGGGCGGGCATCAACACCGTGCTGCCGATCATCCCACAGATTGGGCTGATGTTCCTTTTCCTCTCGTTTCTGGAAGATTCCGGTTATATGGCACGCGCCGCCTTTGTCATGGATCGCCTGATGCAATCACTGGGGCTGCCCGGTAAATCCTTTGTGCCGCTGATTGTTGGATTTGGCTGCAATGTGCCTTCGGTTATGGGAGCCCGTACTCTGGATACGCCGCGTGAACGGCTGCTCACGGTACTGATGCGCCCTTTATGTCCTGCGGAGCGCGACTGGCCATCTTTGCAGTTTTCGCTGCCACTTTCTTCAGCGCCCATGGCTCCAGCCTGGTCTTTTCACTCTATCTGCTGGGTATTGTGGTGGCGATCGTTACCGGCTTAGTTCTTAAGCACACTTTGCTGGGTGGCGAAGCCTCACCCTTTATCATGGAACTGCCGGTTTACCACCGACCGCATCTGAAGAGTCTGCTGATCCAGACCTGGCAGCGACTGAAGATGTTTGTGGTACGGGCCGGCCGGGTGATTATCCTGGTCAGTATGTTAATCGGCGTGCTGACCAGCTTCTCGTTTAACGGACAGCCGGTCGACGATATCAACCACTCTGCGCTGGCCACCACCAGTAAGCAGATCACCCCCGTTCTGCTGCCTATCGGCGTAATGCCGGATAACTGGCAGGCTACGGTCGGTTTAGTTAGCGGCATCATGGCCAAAGAAGTGGTGGTCGGTACGCTTAACAGCCTTTATACCAGTGAAGCCGTGCAGAGTGGCACCTTTGACCCACAGCAATTCAATCTGATTGACGAGCTGAAGGATTCGCTGACCGAGACCTGGGCTGGTCTGACAGCCGCATTCAGTATCGATGCGCTGGCCCATCCTATCGATGCCAGCAAAGGTGATGGCGAAATGGCGGCGGGCCAGATGAGCGTGATGTCGGCCAAATTTGGCGACGGCATTGCGGCCTACAGCTATCTGATTTTTGTCCTGCTGTATGTTCCCTGTGTATCGGTGATGGGCGCCATTGCCCGTGAAGCGGGCCGTAACTGGATGCTGTTCTCATTCTTCTGGGGACTCAACATCGCCTATACCACCGCCACTCTGTTTTATCAGAGCGTCACGTTTGCCGAGCATCCTGCGTTCAGCGCCACCTGCCTGATCAGCGTGCTCGCAGTGAATGCGCTGATCCTGCTGGCCATGCACAAATCGGGCAACCGGATAAAACAACATCCGCTTACGCTGCCCGTGGTCACCAGCGGTTCGGGCTGCGGTGGCTGCAAAAGCAGTTGTGGTAAACAGGATAGCTTCGCGCAGTAATCCTGACCCCTCCCGCCGGCGGTGCTGCAAAGGCCGCTGGCGGAGATGGAATCAGCCCCCAGCCGGCTTATTAAGTATGTGCGCACGGCATACCTGAAGTATTTCCTCTGCCAGCGGATCGTCATCCGGACAGGCCCGAGATAACACCATGGCACCGACCATCTGGGCAATGGTGGTGATTAATTCCGCCCGGTCGCTGGCGGCCTGCCCGCTTTCGGTGGTTAACGCGGCCAGTTGATTCTCCAGCCCGGCGGCAAAGGCCTGTTTAACCTCGTCCGGCTGGCGGGCGGTATCCGCGCCCAGCGCCGCCATCATACAACCTGTGGCCATTGAATCACGGTGGCGATGTGACAGGTAATCCGCAATAAACGCCTCCTTGTCTGCCCCTTTCAGCTGCGCGGCTGCCTGAGAAAATCCACCGGCCACCGCCTCCGTCATCAGATCGGCTTTTGACTGAAAGTGTTTGTAAAACCCACCGTGGGTGAATCCCGCCGCTGACATCAGTTCTGCCACGCCAATGCCGTCAAACCCTCGGGCACGAAACAGTTCTGACGCTGTTTTCACGATATGCGCCCGATTTGCCTGTACCTGCTGTTTAGACACTTTCATTGCTGACTACCTCCTGCTTATCGTGACGCCATCATACATTTATGATGATCGTAATCAAAGCGATTGACATTATAGATTATGAACATCATCATTAGTCCAGTTTCTGACCGCTGAATCTCATCATTGACATTATTTAATCAAAGGATCCCGATATGAATGTTAGACCTGTGGCGCTGGTTACCGGGGCATCATCCGGTATCGGCAAAGTCACCGCTGACAAACTGATCGCTGCAGGTTACCGGGTATATGGGACCAGCCGGCGCGGCAGGACAGCAGGCGACCACGCTTTTCCATTGCTGATGCTGGATGTGACCAACGATGATTCGGTTACTGCGGCGATAGAAGAACTCCTGCAACGGGAAGGACGCATCGACCTGCTGGTGAATAACGCCGGATATGGCATTGCGCCGGCAGCCGCTGAAGAGAGTTCAATCGGCCAGGCAAAACATCTGTTCGATACCAATTTCTTCGGGATGGTACGGATGACCTGTGCCGTGATCCCTCAGATGCGCCGCCAGGGCGGGGGACGCATCATCAATATTGGCTCGATTATTGGCCTCATCCCGCTGCCTTATGTCGCGCTGTACGCCGCCAGTAAACATGCGGTTGAAGGCTATTCCGAAGCGCTGGATCACGAATTGCGCACTCAGGGAATACGAGTCTCTGTCATCGAGCCGGCGTATACCCGCACCGATTTTGAGAGCAACAGCCAGCAGGCGGACCTTCCGCTTGAGGAATATGCGGCGATACGCAACAAATTAACCGCCGTTGTCAGTCAGGCGATGGCGAAAGCAGAGCAGCCAGAGAGTGTGGCTGATGTGATTGTAAAAGTGGCGCAAAGCACTCAGCCAAAGCGGCGCTACACGGTCGGCAAATTAGCCGGCAGGCTGGCGTTTCTGCGCCGATTTGCACCCGCCGGCCTGCTTGATAAAGCGGTACGCAATAGCCTTCAGCTCGACGACCGACGGGCCACTGAACCGAAAGGGCAGAGAGCCAATGGAGAATAAAACCCACCGCGCGTTTACCTTTAAACGTTACGGCAAGCAACCTCAGAGCGGTTTTCAGTCGATAACCTTACCGGCGCCGGCGGCAGATCAGTTGCTGGTTGAAGTCTATGCCGCAGGCCTCAATCCCATCGATAATATGATACCTGCCGGTATATTTAAGCTGGTGCTGCCGTTAACCTTACCCGCGGTTATCGGAAGCGATCTGGCCGGGATTGTGGTTGCCACCGGCAGCCAGGTCACGCGCTTTAAGCCTGGCGATGCGATCATTGCCAGCACCTTTGACAGTGATTACGGCTCGCTGAGCGAATTTACCCTGGTGAATGAAACTGCGGCCGCGCTGAAGCCGGTCAATCTCGATTTTATTCAGGCCGCTTCGCTGCCGATGGTGAGCCTGACGGCCTGGCAGGCGTTGATCGAACGCGGCGGACTGCAGCCAGGCCAGAAAGTCTTCATCCCCGCCGGTGCAGGCGGCATCGGTTCGTTGGCTATTCAGCTGGCTAAACTGTCAGGTGCTACGGTTGCCACCACGACCAGCAGCGGCAATGTTGAATGGGTATCTCGCCTCGGCGCAGATCGGGTGCTGGACTACACCAGACAGCCGTTTGAGGCGGAACTGCGGGATTATGATCTGGTGCTGGCTACGTTGAGAGGAGACGAGATTGAAAAGTATCCGGATATTCTCAGGCCCGGCGGCAGGATAATCTCTCTGGTTGGTCCGTTAGACGTCGGGTTTGCCCGGGCACGCCGACTCAACGTCATCATTACCGCGATCGTCGGATTACTAAGCCGCCGGATAAAACGATTGGCGAAAAAACGCGGCGTGGCATATTCATTCCTTTTCGTCCGGCCTGATGGCCAGCAACTTCGTCAGATCGTCCAGTCTGTTGAGGCGGGAGATATCAGACCGGTTATCGATAGCGTATTCCCGTTTGATGAGGCGGCCGCGGCGCTGCTCCATTTGCAGCAGGGACATGCAAAAGGAAAAGTAGTGGTGGCCGTAAAGCCCGACCTGCTAAGCCGCGCCTGACAGAGGATGCGCGGGCGTTATTTCTGCTCATCGGCGGGAAACAGCGCCAGTTAGCCGTTATCGGGCTATGTCGCTGATCTGACAAGAACATCAGGATAGTGAGTACCGGCTTACACACAGGCTGTCCACTTTTTCTGTGGATAACTTCTGGCAGCAAAGCGAAAGACTGCGATCCGTTACCTGCGGTCAGTCTGTGTGCTGTTCCATGAAATCCACCATAGCGCCTTTATGAGCATCGACATGGCGAATATAACGCATCAGGGTTTCCGGTTTTTTCCAGGTACCCTCCTGCATAATCTGGGCGATAGAGTAGCCTTTGGCGGCCATATCCTGCGCTGCGCCGACGCGGGCGCTGTGCCCACTCCAGCCGGTGTAGCGGTTTTTATTGGCGTTAACAGGACCGTTATTTCCAGCGGCAGACCAGGCGCGGGAGAAAATCTGTTCCAGTGCCCGGGTACTCATCGGCGCCCCGGCAGTGATCACCCGACCAGAGCGGTGCACTGCACTAAACAGGTAAGCATCAGGCTGGCTGGCAAGACCCGCCGCATCAATCCATGCTTCAAGCCGTTGCGTTGAACGGGAACTCAACGCTTTAACCAGTCCGCCGGTCTGAACAACGGTTTTGGTCCAGCCGACGTCGAGGATCACTCTTCCATCCGTGGCGTGAGAGACATCCCGCACCCGCAGTCGTGCCAGCTCACTGATACGCAGCAGAGTCGCGTACGCCACGTGTAAAAATGCTAAATCACGCAGCTCCTGCAAGCGGAGTGAACGGCTCCACCGCTCATCCAGCGCCAGCAGATCGGTCAGTCTGAACGGTACGGCTTGTCCGGCTCGTTCTCCTTTCATCACCGCTACCCGATTTATCTTCTTCATGGCACGAAAAACCAGCGGCGAGTGATTAGGGGCCGGCAGTCCGGCGTTACGGTGTAACATTGAGATCAGCGCGGCATGTGACGACACGGTTGAGGATGCCCGCCCGCTCTCTGCCAGAAACGACAGATAATCTCGCAGATCATCGGCTGCCATAGGCAGAAAATTGCGCTGATTATCCTCTGCCCACTGGCTACAGATCCGCATTACGCTCAGCAGCTGCCGCCAGGTATTGGGTGAAAAAGCCTCTTTGTCCTGAACAAATTGTTTTAGCTGTTCCGTGATGTCAGCATGCGGCGGGTTACTCAGATTGGCCAGCGGGATTAACTTCGTCATTTCTGCTCGTTTATTGACCTTTTTGCCGGTGATCGCGCTACGTCAATTCTGTGATACCGGCAGGGGGATAACCGGCCAGAATTCACGTAGCGTTGCCATTTTTTACCCTGAGACTGGCGGGTATCCAGCCTGAGCGCACAGCATTTCATTAATCTGACTTCGTATAAGTACAATTATACGAACTCAGTTGCGTAATGAACAGCGATCATTGATCCGTACTGCGACAACCGAAGGAGAGGGTTGCCGAAGCCAGCGGGTAGCCAGCTTCAGGCCATTTTGCGCTACGTCTTACCTGAGTCTATTCTGGCATTGGCATTGGCATTAGCATTGCACTCGTCTCACACCTGCATACCAGGGGGTTGTGCGGCCAAAGTTCTGACATGTTATTTTTTTATACTTAACAAACTCGCTAATTAAAAACCCAGAGGCTTTGCTGTACCAGTCAGATTAAAAATAGATTAACAGTGCTGCAAATTTTAATATTAATTTTTTTATTAAAGGAACATGCATTTTTCAGAACAGCATTAATCTGATTGATAAGGTGATTCTGCCAGGCAGATTCATCATCGATATTAAACCCGTTAAAATTTATATGATGCACGTTGCCCTAAGCAGGCAAGATGATATTTCAATCGATCATCCTGCTATTTTTAAGATTAAACGTTCTGATAAAAAGGGAAGGCACCCAGTAACAGGCAGGTTAAAAAGAACACGATACTGGTAATAAATGACCAGCGTAACGTGAATCGCTGCGTCTGGGCGTAATCCAGTTTCAGCATGCCCACCAGCAGATAAGTCGATGCGACCAGCGGACTTAATATATGAACCGGCTGGCCCACCAGCGCAGCACGCGCCATCTCTACTGGCGCAATACCATAATGGCTGGCTGCCTGAACCAGAACGGGCAACATACCAAAGTAAAAAACATCATTTGAAACCAGCCAGGTTACCGGAATACTGATCAAGGCGGTAATCACGGCTAAATAAGGTCCTAACGCCGCAGGAATAACGTTCACAATCGCCTGCGCGAGTGCATTTGCCATCCCTGTTTCTGAAAAAATCCCGGTAAATACCGCCGCCGCAAAAATTAAGCTGGCGACAGAAAGAATCGCCGGCGCATGCCGGCCAAGCTGCTCCTGCTGCTGGTCGAGACGAGGAAAATTAACCAGAAACATTATTGCCGTCGCCAGCATAAACAGATAGGCCATTGGCACCAAGTCCAGCACCAGCAGCGTAATGAGTGCAATGGTTAATACCCAGTTTGTCCAGAAGCGCCAGCTTGCACAGGCTTTAGCTTCGAAGACCAGCGGGGGCTTCTCTGCCGAATCGCCGTTCCAGCCAATTCGTTTGCGTTCATGCCGTCCCAGTATAAACGCCATGACAAAAGTCCAGATCACACAAGCCAGTAAGGGCAGCATTAAGGGAACAAACAGCGTGCTGATCTCTGCATGTACGGCTGTTGCAGCACGTGCCGTCGGGCCACCCCAGGGAAACATATTCCCCAGGCCGGTGCACTGTAATAGCAAACACGCTGATTTTAATTTCGACAACCCGATGCGCTCATAGATCGGCAGAAACGCGGAAAGCACAATCATATAAACGGTTGCACCATCGCCGTCCAGTGCGACGATAAAACCCAGCAGCACCGTGCCGAAAAATATTTTCACCGGATCACCATCTACGGCTGAAACAATTTTCTTAATGATCGGATCGAACATACCGGCATCCGTTACGCTCATAAAATAGAGCATGGCGAAAATCAGCATGACGCCGGTTGGCGCAACGGTGCGCAATCCTTTAATTACCATATCGCCCGTCTCTAAACCATTCCCTGCTAATAATGCAAACAGGGTTGGCACCACAATCAATGCCGTCAGGGCAGAGAGCTTTTTGGTCATTAACAGACCAATAAACACGGCTATCATGAGCAGACTGATAATAAGTAACATATTTTATCCTGTTGCAGGGAGATCGCCCGTCCGTCAGCGACAAACAGAAAACGTAGCGGATTTTAATTCAATGCGATGTGCACTAACGTTATTATTAATGATTCAGCCATTATCAGAAAAAAAGGATGCTGTTAACAATCAATAAAAAGATTATTCCTGTGCGCTGACTCATGTTTTTAACAAATTTCAAATCACGCAAGGTGATGATGATTAAAGGCGATACTTACGTCTGAGAACGATTAATTACTTTCTGGCTAAAGCCTGATAATTCGGCCCGAATTAACGGGCCTGTCAATTATTGATGATCGCGCGGTGAAGGCGCGACCGGCAAACTCAGCCGATAGAGCTTAACCGGGTACTCCACCACAGAAGGCTTACCGCCGGTTGTCGCCGGAGTCCGGTTAATCTGCGCCGATGGCATCCAGAGTTGCCCCTCAGAGATCCACATCGCATCAATCCAGACCAGTCGGGGATCCTGAATCACCGTGCTCACATCACCCTGCGGGGTAATACGTTTCACCGAACGCGTGTTGATATCCGATGCATAGAGATTGCCGTCAGCATCAATAGCGGTACCACCGGTGCTCCAGGTTTCAACAAACTTCTGTGTGTGACGGGCAACCTCTTCAGCCGTTAGCGTTGCATCATTAAGATAACGGGTCTCTATTCGCGCCATCGGCCCCGGAATAGCCTGGTAATAGAGCCATTTGCCATCAGGAGAGACTTCGAGCTGATCCAGTCCTACCCGCTTTTCACGCCCGTCGCGTAAGAAAAGCTTTTTCCCATCAGCATAGATTGGTTGATGATCGATGGAGAGCGGGTGATTATCCAGCACGCGCCAGCTTTGGCCATTTTTCAGGTTCAGCACCACCAGCCCGACTGCGCCTGGGTCAGTGATATAGGCAAAATCACCATTAAAACGGACATCATCCAGATAGCTGGCGGGCTTCAGCGTGGGAGCCCTGAAGAGATAGCTCGCCACAACTTTGCGCGTCTGAATATTGATGCGTACCAGTTTGGCGCCGCCTTCTACCGCTTTGTCGCCGGTACCGATCCCTTTATTGCCAGCATCCATGACCCACAGATCGCCATCAGGGCCAAATCGCAGCGCATTAACATGTAAAAAATGATGGGACGGGTCCTTGCTGTCCCACTGATTCCACGCCTTGTCTGGCCAGGCTTCGAGTTGCCCGTTCTTCACTTCAGCCAGCTGCAAACCGGTGCCTTCAGACTGTGTCAGCGAAGCAAAAATGCGCCCATCCGCGCTGACCGTAACGCCATTCCAGACGCGCGGTGAAGTTTCAACCTGCTGCAAACGACTGTCCTGCTGCGTCGGTAACTGAACCGGCAGCTGATCCTCGGCAGCGACACAGGTTGTTGTCATCATTGCCGACAGCAGTGTCAGCAGGCTGAGCGAGCGGGTATGTTTTTTATTGATCACAGCGGGCACCCCTTAGCACGTAAAATCGCGTTAAAACGTTCCGGATCGGCGGTGCCCTGCCGGTTATTTTCGCGAATGCGCGCTTCGCGCTGCTCATGTTCACGTACCCGGGGCAGTAACGACGCGAGCTGCTGCTGTGGAATCGCAATCACACCATCCGCATCGGCAACGATTAAATCGCCTGGTGCCACCACCAGCCCCGCGCACTGTATGGTGACGTTGATCTCGCCAGGGCCTTCCTTCGAAGGCCCGCGCAGCGTATTTCCCCGGGCCCAGAGAGCGACGCCGCCTTCTGCCCATTCGTTGATGTCCCGAATCGCGCCATCAATGACAAAACCCGCGATACCTTTCGCCAGCGCGGAGGTACGCATCAGCCCACCGATCAGCGCCTGGGTAAGATCGCCCGATCCATCAATGACCAGAACATCGCCCGGCTGGGCCATCTCTATCGCTTTGTGGATCATCAGGTTATCGCCGGGACGGACCTTGACCGTCAGCGCCGGGCCGCAGAGTACATGCTGCGGGTCATTATGATAAGCCTGTAATCCGGATGCGCCGCAGCTGCGTCCCATGCAGTCTCCGATATTCGGCACCGGTAAACGGCGGAAGGCGTCGATGGTGTCAGCATCGGGCAGGGATCCACGTTGCCCAATAAAATAGCCAGCAGGCCAGCGGTTATCGGTTGTCATGAGCGCTCCTTAAGTACAGTTCGGTTAACACAGGTCACTGGATTTACCGCATGACCTGCCAGAAAATCGAGACACTGACGCGCCGCAAAACGCGCCACCGCATCCAGCGCTTCAGGCGTCGAGCCGCCAATGTGCGGCGTCAGCAGCAGATTGTTCAGCGTGCGAAAAGGGTGATCGGCGGGGAGAGGCTCCGAGGCGACGGTATCCAGTCCGGCTGCGAAAAGCTGACCGTTACGCAGCGCCGCATCCAGCGCGGCTTCATCGATCAACTCACCGCGCGCGGTATTGATGATCACTGCGCCGGGCGGTAACAGCGCCAGCGTGCGGCTGTTCAGCATCTGACGTGTTGCCGCATTGACCGGGCAGTGCAGGCTGATTACGTGGCTTTGGGTCAGCAGGCTGTCCAGTGAACTGACCTGTTCGCCAGGCAGATTTGTCTGCTGATCGCCAACCGCCGGATCGTAAAAGCAGACGCGCATCCCGATTGCGTGTGCAATACGGGCAACCCGCTGGCCAATTTCACCAAAGCCCACCACACCCAGCGTCTTGCCGCTGAGTTCAATACCGCCGCCGTTGCGGGTCCAGCGACCCGCCTCGATTTCCTGTTGATACCAGCTTATGCGGCGTGCCGCGTTCAGCATCAAGCCGATGGTCAGTTCAGCCACCGACTGCGCATTGGTGCCGGGCGTGGTAAATACCGGAATATGCTGTTCGGTAGCCGCCTCGACGTCAATATTGGTGACGCCAACGCCGTGTTTACAAATCACCTTCAGGCTCGGGCAGGCGGTGATGGCGCGACGGGAAAGGGCAACCGTGCGGGAAATAACCGCATCAAAAGGGATGCGCGCCATCACTCTCTCAACCTCGGCCTCATCCTGGCTGTCATGCAGGTAATGTACTTCGCATCCTGCCTCGGCCAGTGCGTGTTGTCCTCCGGCCCCTAACGTCGGGGCGGTCATCAGGATTCTCCAGCTCATGTGTTACTCCAGTGTTAATTTTCATTTAGCCTGGCAGGTTGAATTGATAAATAATATTCTCTGTTCTTTATGATTTGATTCCTGCGAGGAATGAATGGAGCTTAAAGACCTGCGTTACCTGGTGGTGGTACGTGAAACCGCTCACCTTGGCAAAGCGGCGCAAGCCCTTGGTATTACTCAGCCGGCGCTGACAAAGTGCATTCAGCGCATGGAAAAATCATGCTCAACGCGGCTGATTCTGAAGGTGGGACGCGGGATACAATTGACGGAAGCAGGGTTACTACTTTGTGAACGCGCTCAAAAAGTTCTGCACCTGATGCAGGTGACGCAGCAGGATTTAAATGCCCTCGGCGCGGGAACCGCCGGGGTGATCCGCCTCGGTGTTGCAGCTACCGCAGCCGAATTTATGCTGCCGCATTTAACCCGTGAATTACTGCAGCATGCGCCTACCGTGGTGCTTGAAGTGCAGGTAGGGCTGAACGATCTGCTGCAGTCACGGCTGCGGGAAAACAAACTGGATTTGATCCTGGGATTTTTACCGGATAAGAGCGATGAATTTATTACCCGCCCGTTGATGGAAGATCCAGTGGTGGTGGCTGCCAGCTGCTTTCATCCACTGGCGGGTTTGCATCCCACGCCTGAACAACTGAACCGCTTTCAGTGGTTATTACCCTCGCCGCAGGTTGCGACCCGGCAGTGGCTTGAACAACGCCTGCTGAGCGGCGGCTATGCCGCGCCAAAAGTGCAGATGGAGAGTAATACTATATCGCCGCTTCGCCAGGTATTGGCGCAGACTCAGCTGTTGAGTTTTCTTTCGCGCCGCCTGTTGCAGGAGGAGATGACTCCACCGTCGCTGGTAGAAATCACACTGCCGCTGGTGATCATGCCGCGGACTTTTGGCTGGCAATACCGATCGCTGAGCGAACTGACACCAGCCGCACGATTGCTGGTTGAGCTGGCTGAAAAACGCTGGCAGTGGTGAAACCTTTTTGAGCGCGATGGCGATGCGGTGAAATGACTCACCGCACAAAAAGTCAAAAAAAATTTATTGATTGAGGCCTATTTTAAAAATAACAACGCTTACCTCAAGCTAATAAAAAATGAAAAATTATAAAATGTTTATCTGGGCTTTATCGCGCCTGCTCGCTGTCGCACTTTTTTTCACATCCGGCATCGATAAAATAATTCATTACGATGAGAACTTAATTTTGATGCGTCAAAACGGCGTGTCAGATTATTTTCTACCGTGGGTTATTTTGCTGGAAGTTGCAGGCAGTCTCGCCATAACGTTCGGATTTTTAACCCGTTTTGTTTGCATTTTCATGGTGATTTTTTCTCTGCTTTCCGCATTTCTTTTTTATCCCGGTTATTCGCACGCCCATCTGATGGTGTGGCTGAAAAATATATCCTGCTGTGCCGGATTCCTGATGCTAATAATTCACGGTGCCGGCCCCTGGAGCATCGATAAATGGCTGAATCAGCGGATTCAAAATAAAAAATACGCCGTTTAATCCGCATTATTTCTTACCCTACCTACACCTGGAGGAAAAATGAACAGGCGTACATTCCTGCGCATGATGATTTCATCAAGCGTCATTATCAGCGTGCCCGCTATCATGCCTGCTGCGCTGGCCGGGTCCGGCAGTGAAGAGACATTACTTTTTGTCAGCCAGACCTTAACGGGTCGACAGGGACTGGATCCGGCCATCAGTCAGCGTCTCTATCTGTTGCTATCCCGCCAGACGCACGATTTTGACCAGCAACTTACGCGGCTGGCTGAACGCTTACGTCGCCATATCCACCTGTCGCCGGAAGAGCGTCTCGCGCAGCTCTCTGAAGAGGAGGTTACAACCGCGCTGTCCATTATCACGCCGTGGTATCTGGGCTATACCGGTAATCCTGCCACTACCCGCGCCACTGACGACGCGCAGTTTGTCACGTTCCTCTCGGCATTGATGTATGAGCCAACGGTCAGTATTACGCCACGCCCCTCCTATTCGCAGCGCGGACATGATTACTGGCAGGCGGTGCCAGAGGGTGTAACTGCGCCCCCGATGCCGGAAAACATCACCGCCTGGGGCACCGACTCGCCGCGTGCAGCCCGCGTTATCACCGAGCCGCAGCCCGAATGGCTGGCGATGGTGGAAGGGCGAGCCAGAACCCATGCCGATGCGGTGCGTCTGCTGAGCCATGCAGAGGACGTAAATCATGACGCAGTATGATGCCGACGTGGTGATTATTGGCTCTGGCGCACTGGGCGCCAACGCAGCCTGTCAAATGGCCAGAGCCGGCAAGTCGGTGATTATGCTGGAGGCGGGACCCTACATTCCGCGCTGGAAAGTGGTAGAAAATTACCGCAACAGCGCCAGCAAGCGTAACTGGTGCGCGCCTTATCCGAACCTGCCCTGGGCACCCAATAGTTATACCGATGGCTACATTGAGGCGCACGGCGATGCGGATTTTCAGTATGTCACCAGCTTTCTGAAAGTGGCTGGCGGCAGTACCCGCCACTGGGCATCCGCCTGCTGGCGGCTGTTGCCGAATGATTTCAAACTAAAAAGCGTTTACGGCGTTGGCCGCGACTGGCCGATAGATTATGACGATCTCGAACCCTGGTATCTTCTCGCCGAGCGTGAAATTGGCGTAGTGGGCAGCGCTGATGAGGATCAAAGCGGTCAGGGCCGGGCGGCATGGCCACCGCGTTCCGCGCCTTATCCTTTGCCACCGGAAGCCAAACCCTACATGGTGCAACGGATGCAGGCCAGACTTGGGCCGCTCGGTTACCAGGTGATACATGAACCGCATGCCCGGATTTCGCAGCCTTACGATGGTCGTCCAGCCTGTGCCGGCAACAACAACTGCGAACCGGTTTGTCCCATCGGTGCCATGTATTCCGGTGATATGCATGTGGATAAAGCGGTGGCGCTGGGCGTTGATCTGCGCACTGAATCGGTCGCCTGGCAGCTGGAGAAGGGCGCTGGCAATCAGATCGTCGCGGTGCACTACCGCAAACCTGACGGCCGTAATGTGCGACTCCGCGCGAAAAAATTCATCGTGGCTGCCCATGGGCTGGAAACTGCAAAATTGCTGTTGATGTCGGAGGTGGCGAACAGTTCCGATCAGGTTGGCCGCAATCTGATGGATCACACCGGTTTAAGCATGACGTTTCTGGCGGATGAACCCCTCTGGACAGGCCGTGGTTCCGTTCAGCACGGCAGTATTGCCACCCGACGCGATGAGCCGAGCCGTGCCCAACACTCTGCCATTCGCTATTCGTTGCGCAATCTGGTGCCGAATATTGACGTGACACCGTCACTGCTAAAGCAAGGGCTGATGGGACGTGAACTTGATGCGGCGATTCGCGATCGCGCTTCGCGCATCATGAACATCAGCACCATGAGTGAAACTCTGCCCAGCCCCACCAATCGCGTGATTCCGCACCCGAGCCGGCGTGATGCTATCGGACTACCCATGCTGCAGGTGAACTATCAGCTGGACGGTTATGTCCGCGGCATGCGTGCACAGGCTTACCGGGATTTCGCTAATTTTCTGATGGCCTTTAATGGCGAAATAGTTGAGGCACCCACAGGATGGCGTAATCAGTATCACATCATGGGCACCACGATTATGGGCGACAACCCACGCGACTCGGTGGTCGATGCGCACTGTCGCAGCTGGGATCATTCAAATCTGTTTCTCGCCACCACCGGGGTCATGCCAACCTCAGCCACGGTGAATCCGACGCTGACCGGCATCGCGCTGGCGCTCCGTCTGGCTGACACCCTGATTCGGGAGTTGTAATGATGCGAATGACGCTGGTCTTTCTGTTGCTGCTTCCGGTGCTGGTGCGGGCAAACCCTGATGAGGCGACGCTTAAGCGCGGTGAATATCTGGCGATTGCAGGTGATTGCTCGGCCTGCCACCGCAATCCCGATAACGGCAACCCCTTTTCTGGCGGTTACCGGATCTCATCTCCTCTGGGCGATATCATCGCCACCAATATTTCTCCCTCACGGCTGAATGGCATTGGCCGTTATTCACTGAGCGACTTTCGGCGCGTAATGCGGGAAGGCCGACGGCCGGATGGCGGTTATCTCTATCCGGCAATGCCTTACACCGCCTTCGCATCGATGACCGATGCGGACATTGACGCACTCTATAACTACTTGATTTACGGCGTACCGGCGGAAGATCACCGCGTGCCTGAGACGCAGCTTCCATTTCCGTTCTCTGTCAGATCGATGATGTCCGTCTGGAATGCCCTGTTTCTGTCTCAGGAAGCCCTGCCCGCCGGAAGTCCTGATCAAATCAGCACAACGCGCGGTGAATATCTGGTGAAAACGCTGGGGCACTGCGGCAGTTGCCATTCACCACGCAACCTGATGATGGCAGAGAAAAGCGGGAGCTTTTTGCGTGGAGGCGAAGTCGGCAGCTGGAATGCCCCCGATCTGACCCAGGCCCATTTGTATGACTGGTCAGAACAGGCGCTGACCACCTATCTCAAAACCGGCTCGCTGCCGGGCAAAGCCATTGCGGCGGGTGAAATGGGCACTGCCGTAGAGAATTCCTTCTCACGTCTTACTGATAATGACCGTCACTCTATTGCCCGCTATCTGTTAACGCTGGGAGAAGCGCCGGCAAAACCTCAGGCTCTTTCCGCGCCGGACAAGTTTAACGTGGTGTCGGTTGAATCCGGGCCGGCGGCAACGCTTGAGGATGCGATATCCGGCAATCATCTGAATGGGGCGCAGCTCTACAATGCCGCCTGCGCCAGCTGTCATGGGGCAGAGGGCGAAGGCACTCACGATAATCCGCAATCCTTTCCGCGATTAACCGGCAGCTCTGCAGTGATTGCGGCCGATCCCGCCAATATGATTATGACCGTTGCTGAAGGGGTCAATCGTACCACCGAGGCCGGGCACGCTTTTATGCCTGCCTTCGCCCATCAGATGAGCCGTGGCGAGCTGACACGCCTGCTGGATTACGTTTCAACCCGATTTGGTAAGCCCGATCAATCTGTCACCGAAGCGCAGGTAGAAAAGGTATTGCTACAGCCTAAAAACAACCCCTGGCTGCAGCGCGCGCCGTGGATCGTTTTGTGTCTGCTGGTGCTGCTGCTTATCTGCCTGCTGCTGAAGCAGTATCGCGCCAAAAAAATGAACCGGTAAAAGGAGAAACAATGAAGAAAACACTTTGTACCTCGCTCTGCATGCTCGCCACGCTCTGGACAGCGACGGCTGATGCCACCCTGACCCAGACGATCCTCAGCGCTGAAGATGCACAGCACATGATTGCCCGGGCTGAAAAGCAGGCGCAAACCCTGAATGCGCAGGTTTGCATCGCGGTGCTGGATCAATCGGGCCAACTGCTGGCATTTAAGCGAATGGATAATGCGCCAATCGGCTGTATCGACTCTTCGATCCAGAAAGGACGTGCCGCCGCGCTTTATCGCACCTCAACCGATCGCTACATGGCGCGTGCCAATGGCGCTGAACCTGCCATCGCCACGCTGCCGGGAATGGTGCCGCTGGGCGGCGGGTCGGTGGTCACCCTGAATAGTCAGGTCACCGGTGCGGTTGGCGTCAGCGGCTCAGCCAACCCAAATGAAATTGCCATTGCCAAAGCGGCCAGTGAGGCGCTGAATTGAGGTAGCCGAAGCCGGTCAGCTCACCTGGTGCAGTAACGCCACATCCGGGTGAGCGACATCCATTCCGTCACGCTGGCGGTAATTGTGTCGCAGCTCTGGAATAGCGGGATCATCCAGACGCGATCGCGTGCGGCTGGTATCCAGACGCGATGTAGCTTCAGGGTTGGGTTCAGCATCATCCCAGCCGATACGGCGATTTTCAGTGACGATGGTTATCAATTGTCAGGCTTACACGGTTTGCCCGACAGAACAGCTCTGAATAGTGCACCGGTTTGTCGTGCTGGTCGTAAGCGATCTTACTGATGCGAAACAGCGGTTCGCCCAGTTCGCACTGCAGTCTGAGCGCTTCGGCTTTGGTGGCGGTGAAAATATCGATGGTTTTTTTGTCGCTGACCACGCGGCTGTCATATTTTTCATGGAAAAGTTTATAGGTTGACGCACCGACGCGATAAACCTGATCAAAGCCGGGATACCGCGAGAGGGGGATCCACGAACAGTCGATAAACAGCGGCTCGTTATCAAGATACATCACCCGCAGCAGGCGAAACATTTCGCCATTGCCAGCAATATTAAGCCTTTCGCAGAAGGGATCACTGCTGACACGTTCCTGTTCAATCACCTCTTCACGCGTCGGTTTTCCCTGCGAGACGCCGAAATCAGTGAAACCGCTCACCGTAAGCAGCGCGTTCTCAACTTTTTTGCTCTGCACAAAGGTGCCTTTCCCCTGCCAGCGGATCAATACGCCATCGTTAACCAGCTCGGTTATCGCCTTACGAATGGTAATGCGGCTGACGTTATACAAGCTGCATAAGTCGCTTTCGGTCGGGATTTGCTGGCCCGGCAGGTAAGTGCCCTGCGCAATATCATCCAGCAGGCGCTGACGTACCGTGGCATAGAGCAATTGATGTGAATATCGCGCCGTCGCTGGCATGAGTCGACCCTGACAGTTGGAAACAGTGGAGGTGATTATAGGAGGCTTTAAGGCGGAGTCATAGGGGTTGGCGCGCCCAGCGTCACGCCAACGCAGGGATTACCAGGCGCCATGATAGCGCAGTGTGCGGGCGGCACAGCACGATCCCTGCTGCATGGCCTTTACGATCGGCAGGCCGGCAGCAACCGCGCAGAGAAAGCCAGCAATGTAAGAATCACCGGCCCCCATCGTATCCACCACGCTCACCGGTTCAGGTGGCATACGCCAGAACTGCTTACCATCCCAGGCGAGACTGCCATTTTCGCCCAGCGTGGCAATCGCGACGCCCGCGCCGCACTCTACTACGGTTTGCAGTCGGTCACGTAGCCAGGCCGATTCGACATGCGCCGACGCAAACAGGTAGTCAAGATGCGGCGGTAAACTCTGCCACAGCGGGTTTTCCCATTTATCGGCAAAGTCGAAGGAGACGATCCTGCCCGCCGCTTTTAACGCCGGCAGCGCCGATTCCGCATGCCCCCAGACAGCCGAATGGATCATATCAAAGCCGTTAAGCCATGCCAGATCTTCATTAGTCAGCGTAAAATCCGCCATAACGCCTTCGGTGTAATCGCCCAAAATGCGGTCGTTGTCGCGCAGCTCAACCTGGGTCTGCGCGGTCACGCCAGCTTTAGTGTGAAGATGCGAAATATCGACACCCTGTTGCAGCAGGTCGCGCTTCAGCAGCGCGCCATATGCATCGTCACCGACCCAGCTCACGCAGGCAGACTGCATGGCGTAACGTCTGCTGTAGACCGCGACATTCACCGCGTTACCGCCGGAAAAGGCTTTGTTGAGTTGAGAATAGATATCCACGCAGTTATCGCCGACCGTCGCCAACCGCATCATCCCGTCAGGCTGCGCTGTTGCACCTTCAGCTGCATTATCCTTTTTCATTTCGCTTCTCCTGGTCGCTACGCCCGGCCCTCATCAGGCCGGGCAAAAGGATTAATACTCAACCAATCCGCCGTAATAACGGCGATCGTCCGGGTTATGATCTTTATAAATAGAGAGGTAGTAGCAGAGCCACTCCATCGGGACGAACATCAGGAAAGGTGCCAGCCACGGATGCAGTCCCTGAGAAATCTCCGCATAATCAATCACGATCACCTTATCGGTGCGCTCGCGCACGAAGCGGATTGCCCGCTCGGTGGTATGACGACTCTCATCGCTGCCCAGCAAAAACAGGAAAGGCACGCCAGGCTCGACAACCTCCAGTGGCCCGTGACGAAACTCACCGCTCTCAATCACCGAGCCGTGCGTCCAGGTAAACTCCATTAAGGTGACAATGCCCTCTTTATAGCCGAGTGGACGCAGCGGACCGGCCGATACGGTATAGATCATCGGCCACTGACTCGCCTGTTCGCCAAGCTGACGGCCTTTATCTTCCCATGTGCGCACCAGATGCCCCAGCGCCTGCGGCAACTTACGCAGGTCATTTTTGATTTTGCCGATCTCGGTATGCGGTGAGAGACAGGTAATCATTTCGATCACCACGCTGTAGCAGAGCAGCAGGTGTATCTCCCAGATACAATCCGCTTCATAGGCCAGAACATGGTCAGCCGCCTGGGTAATCGGGCTGTCGTGATGTTTAGTGAAGGCAGCCGTGAACGCACCGCAGGCCGCACCTAACTCCAGCGCCTTAATCACCTCCTCGGTTTTACCGTAATCCGAGACGCCAATAACCGCGCAGCGCGCATCGAGACGATGCGGCGTGTTATCGCAAAATTCCCAGCCGGACAGCGCATAAACCTGCAGGCTGGAGAAGCGATCGGCGAGGTGCTTTGCCGTCTGGGCGGCATTGAGCGGTGACCCGCAGGCAACGAAGTAGATGCGATCGATTCCGCGCTGTACCATCTCATCAACCATGGCGTCAACGCGCGGCACATCCCGTTCCAGAATCTTTTCAACTTCCGGTACCATATTTTCAGTTACCAGAAAATCCACACTGCGTTTATCAATATTCAACATGAAACAACTCTCCAGACAGGGTTAAGAAACGTGAGCCAGACGGCGATTGCGCTTTTCCCAGAAGGCGTAAGCGGGCAGACCGGTAGCGATGACAATCAGGGCGCAGATAAGCCCCGGAACAGGCGCCCATACGAAGGTAGACGCCACAAGAATCAGGCTGGAGGCGATAGCGGCGAAGGTCATCAGACCGAAGGCGGGCGTGCGCCACAGCGGTTTGTAATCGTCGCGTTTGCGACACCAGATGATGGAGCTGAAGGTGAGGGTGTTTTTAAAACACATTACCAGCGTAAAGTAGCCGAGCAGGCTGGTGAGATCGGAAACGAAGATAAAGAAAATACCGAGTGCGCATTGCAAAATGATCGAGACATCCGGCGTGTTGAATCGGGGATGAACGTGAGCAAAGCTTTTGAAAAACAGCTTGTCTTTGGCCATCGCATATTCCAGCCGGGGCTGATACATCACACAGCTGGAGAGCGAGCCGAGGATGACAATAATGGCCGTCACCGCGACAAAAATACCCGCTACGCTACCGAGCGCCGGTATATAGGTGAGGGCATCGGAGAGCGGCGTTTCGGATGCAGCCAGTTTGTCGAACGGCATTAGCCCTGAAATCACCAGCGCTAACAGCGAGTAGAGCACCAGAACCAGCAGGCAGGATCCAATCAAGGCGCGTGGCATCGTTTTGCCCGGATTTTTGATTTCGCCGGTCATGTAACAGATCGACGCCATGCCGGTATAGGACCAGCTGGTGGCTGAAATCCCCGCCAGCAGTGCCATAAAGCCTGCTGTCGCGCTGGTCGTTACCGTACTCTGCGCGACGACAAAGTTGTCACCTTTTAGCCAGAAGATACCGATGCCGATCACGATGACAAAAGGAATGATTTTGGCGATGGTGATCAGCGTCTGAAAGGTGGCTCCGCCTTCTACCGAACGCAGATGCAGCAACATAAAAGCCAGTATCAGCCCGGTCGCTACCAGCTTGCCGCTCAGCGGATCGAGTGGGATCAGAAAGCCGAGGTTACTGACAATCGCCAGCGCCATGATCGAGAGTGACGGCGCATCATTTGCCCAGAAGCTGGCCCAGCCAGACAGAAATGCCAGCGGACGACTGCCGGCGTTTTTCAGGTAAATATAATCGGCGCCGTTCTCAGGATAGGCAGTAGAGAGTTCCGCATAGACACACATCTGGGGAATGACGATAAGCCCGCCAATAACAAATGCCAGCACGGTAAGCCACGGTGTGCCCGCCGCTTTTGCAACTTCACCCACCGAAACGAAGATACCGGAACCGACGGTGGTTCCGACGGAAATTGCCAGCACGGCCCAGAAGCCGAGCTTGCGTTGCAGATCCTGGCTTTCCATATCGTTACCTTTTTTAATTTTCAGGGTTGTAGGGTTACGAGCAGCTCGTCGAAATAACGCCAGCAGAAAGCCGCATGTCCCTGAACGGCGCGGGTCATGGATAATCAGCCAAATGATTTAGTAACGAGATGACTCATAACCAATATAACAACACAAGATGAATGTGATTGGCGAGGCAGATCACAATTTCATCACAATTGGCGACGATGAAAGCTTATTGGCAATCAATACATTGATTTATATGAATATAATATTTCTGACGGGTAAAGCCGGGAGCATGCGACTCGTCATTACGCAGCAATGTCGGAATCAGTCGGTAAACCCTGAATTTCGCTGTGGTAGCGATTAAACGTCAAAACCCACCAGCGCCAGGCTGGTACTGTTTTTTTGCGCTTTTTAAGGCGGATATTCGCGTTATCTCTACCACTAATCTGTCGGGAGAAAGAAATTCTGGTAAATGATTGGTTAATAATTACAGTAAATTCTGACATCCGATGAAATACCCTCAGCGTAACAATTAATAGTTCACCCAGCGATTCAACAAGTAAGAATATTCAAAACACCTGCCTATTTAACTTAAGTAACGACATCCCACTCATTATTTTAGCTGTAAAAAACTATTCTCGTTATTTGTTCATTATCACTTTTATCCGATTGTTGAGATGTTATTCTGCGTTTCCTTACAAATGGATTATTTACAATCACAATTACTTAAGCATTTAACTATGATAGCCAAAACAGGGAAGTGGCGGATATTGCTTGCCGCACTAATAACTTTTCAGGTTTCAGCTGCGCCGCTGAGCCCGGCAGACCGCGATCAGATTCAGGAACAACAGCAACAACGCCTGCAGGATAATCAGCAGCAGCGCGATACGCTGCTAAATGCGCATCAGATTACACTGCCTGCACTGTCTAAGGATGATCCACAGGGCCCCTGTTTTCCAATCCAGCAAATTATTATTGCGCACGCAAGCCTGTTATCTGAAGCGACCACTACACGTCTCACGCAACCTTATCTGAATCAGTGTCTGCATTTAAGTGAAATTAAACAGCTCATACGTAATATTTCCGAATGGTATATTCAGCGCGGTTATATCACCAGCCGCGCTTTTTTAACCGAACAGGACCTGACACAAGGTAAGCTCAGTATCACGGTGCTGGAAGGTAAACTGGAAAGTATTCGTCTTGAGGGCAGTGCCTCTCGCCAGCTAAAAATGGCATTCCCGGATCTGGAAGGCAGGATCCTTAATCTGCGGGATATAGAGCAGGGCATGGAGCAGATTAATCGGGTGCGAAACACGCCGGTACAAATCGAAATCCAGCCTGCGCCACAGCCGGGCTATTCCATTGTGAATCTCACCGCTAAACCGCAGTTTCCGCTATCCCTGATGCTTAACGCTGACAATAGCGGACAGAAGAGCACCGGCACCGGGCAACTTTCCGCGTCACTGACAGGAAATAATCTGCTGGGCATTGCCGATCGCTGGTTTGTCAGTGGAGGGCGGAGTAGCGCCTTTAGTGAGTGGCGTGACGCGCAAAATCTCCAGGCAGGCGTCAGCGTGCCGTATGGCTACGGTCTGCTGGATTACAGTTACAGCTGGAGCAACTACCACAGCAGCTTCGTTAACAACAACTTCAGCTGGCTAAGCAACGGAGACAACGTTTCTCATCGTCTGAATGGATCATGGGTACTGTTCCGTAATGGAGATGTCAAAACCGGGGTGCAACTCGGTCTGAATCACTATGTCAGCCACAACTACCTCAACAGCACACTGCTTCAGAGCAGCAGTCGCAAGCTGACCAGCCTGCAGGCTGGCGTTAATCATACCCAAAAAATCTTTGGTGGCGTCGCCACGTTTAATCCGACGTTTAGCCGCGGAATGCCGTGGTTTGATGCGGAGAGCGATGCGGGTAAATCGGACGCGTTACCAAAAGCAGAGTTTCGTAAATGGAGCCTCAGCGGCAGTTTCCAGCGCCCGGTAACACAGGATGTGTGGTGGCTCAGCAGCTTTTACAGCCAGTGGACGCCCGATCGTCTGTATGGCAGTGAACGCCTGACTATTGGTGGTGAAAGTTCGGTGCGCGGCTTTAAAGAGCAGTATCTCTCTGGCGACGTCGGTGGTTATCTGCGCAATGAACTGAACTATACCCTGCTGACATTACCGGTTATCGGCCAGGTTAACAGCACGCTGGCGCTGGATGGCGGCTGGCTGAAGCGTGACCAGCAGGATCCTTACGGTTCAGGTTCTTTATGGGGCAGTGCAATCGGCATCGGCACCCGCAATCAAACCGTCTCAACCCAGTTCACGCTGGGCATTCCGGTCAGCTATCCCAGCTATCTCGCCCCGGATCATCTCAACGTTTACGCCCGCGTCACCCTGGTTTTTTAAGAGGCAAAGATTATGGATAATCGTCAACCCGTTTCACTATCACGCCGTCTGCTCAGTTATCTGGTATGTGGTCTGGTCGCCTTTCAGCCGCTTTTGCCTGCTTTTTCAGCGGCCATTACCCCGGTCACCCCAGGGACAAAACTGGATGCGGCGGCTAACGGCGTGCCGGTGCTCAACATCGCGACGCCGAACGGCGCGGGGATTTCCCATAATCAGTACCAGCAGTACAACGTCGGGCAGGAAGGACTGATCCTGAATAATGCCACCGGCCAGCTTAATTCAACGCAACTCGGCGGTCTGATCCAGAACAACCCCAATCTGAAAGCGGGCCATGAAGCGCAGGCGATCATCAATGAAGTCACCGGCGCGAACCGATCACAGCTGCAGGGCTATACCGAAGTGGCGGGCAAAGCGGCCAATGTGATGGTCGCCAACCCTTACGGCATTATCTGTAACGGCTGCGGCTTCATCAACACGCCGAACGTCACGCTCACCACCGGTAAACCGCAGCTGGATGCAAACGGCAATCTCTCTTCTCTGGATGTCACTAAAGGCTCGATCACCGTTGAAGGCAAAGGGCTGGACGGCAGTCAGAGTGATGCGCTGTCAATTATTGCGCGCGCCACCGAAATCAACGCCGGTATTCACGCCAAAGATTTAACGGTCACAACCGGGGCCAACCGCGTCGGTGCGGATGGTTCCGTAACGCCGATTGCCGGTGAAGATGCAGCACCGTCGGTGGCGGTGGATACCGGCGCGCTGGGCGGCATGTATGCCAACCGTATTCACCTGGTGTCGAGCGAGAAGGGCGTCGGGGTAAATCTCGGCAATCTGGTGGCTAAACAGGGTGATATTCAGCTGGATGCCAGCGGCAAACTGGTGATCAATAACAGCCTGAGCAGCGGGGCCCTGACGGCGAAAGCAACTTCGGTAACGCTGACCGGCGAAAACAAAGCGTCCGGTCAAATCACCGTAGCTGCGCAACAGGATGCCACGTTAAGCGGCACTAAGCTGGTCAGTGATGCCGGCATTACCGTCTCGGCAACGGGTAGTCTGACATCCGGCAACAGCAGTATCACTGCCGGACGCGGCATTAAGCTGAATGGCGCATCCATCACCGCAGATAAGCTCGCTATCGCTAATGCAGGCGACGATATCCAGCTTCAGGCGCAAAGTCAGCTCAGCAATAGCGGTCAGTTTACCGCCGGCAAAACCCTGTCGGCGACGGCACAGCAGGTCAATAATGGCGGCATGCTTATCGGCAGCGCAACCAGCGTAAACGCGGCTACATTGCAAAACAGCAGCGGTGCAACGATCGCTGGCTCCGGCAGCCTGACGTTCAGTGGACATGATCTGCTGAACCAGGGGGTAATTTCAGCCCCTGTGCTGACAATAGACAGCGTCACAACCAGCAACCACGGCCTGCTACAGGGCACGAATGCGCTCAGCTTTACCGGAAACAGCTTCCATAATCAGGCAGGCGGTACGCTTAGCTCAAACAACAGCTTTGCACTCAACCTGCCGGATCTCTATAACAGCGGGCTTATCTCCAGTGGGGCAACGCTGTCACTGGGCGGCCAGAATCTGACCAACAATGGCGAAATAAACGCAGCGGATCTTACAGCGTCTACTGCCCATCTGATCAACCAGCAGGGCGGATCGCTGTTGGCGGAGCATACGCTGCAACTGACCAACGATTCACTCAGCAATAACGGAAAAGTGACGGCTACGCAGTTGGGCCTTAGCAGTGCAGAGGTGGACAATAACGGGACGCTACAGGCAAAGCAGGCGATCCAGACTGCAGGCGAGCGGTTAACCAACAGCGGCAGGATACTCAGCGACGGTCAGCTGGCGATCACCTCAGGCAATCTGCTGAACAGCGGCATGCTGCAGGGGCAGCAGCTAACGTTCCGGACAAACGACTGGCAGAATAGTGGCAATGTGCTGAGCCTGGGTGACGCTGATCTTATCGCCGCGACGCTGAACAACACGGGCAGCATCCTGAGCCAGCAAGCACTGCAACTTGCTGGCGCATCCACAGACAACGACGGGCTGATTCAGGGCACGCACGCGCTGCGTTTCAGCGCTGGCCGCCTGATTAACCGCGGCAATGGCACCGTCAGTTCAGACAACAGCTTTGCGCTTAATCTGCCGGAATTCACTAACTACGGATTGATAACCAGTGGCGCCTCGCTGACGCTGGATGGCAATAGCCTGACCAATGCTGGTGAAATCAACGCCACCGATATCACCGCAAATAACGTTAATCTCATCAACCGGCCGTCTGGTCTGCTGCTGGCCGATCACGATCTGAATCTAAAGAATGCCTCACTGGATAATGCCGGCCAGATGGCAGCAGATCGGCTCAGTATTAACAGTGGCGTAGTAGACAACAGTGGGATGTTGCAGGGTAAGCAGTCTCTGCAAACTCACGGTCAGCAGCTGACCAACAGCGGAACGTTACTCAGTGGCGGCCAGCTAACGACCGCGGCCGATCGGCTCGATAACAGTGGGTTGTTGCAAGGTCAGCAGCTAAAACTGACGGCCCGCGACTGGCTGAATCGGGGTAATGCCTTAAGTGCGGCCGACGCTGAACTGACAGCAGAGACGTTAAGCAACAGCGGCAAAATACTTGTTCAGCAGCAGGTTCAGTTGCAGTCTGGCAAGACGGATAACAGTGGCTGGCTGATGGCCCAGGTTCTCACGTTACAGAGTGATTTAATTAACAGCGGCCTGATTCAGGGAAATAACGCGTTTACGTTGAAAGGCGATCGGCTCGTCAACCAGACCAGCGGACAATTGCTTACCGCCGGTAACCTGCAAGCCCAGGCCACCACGCTGGATAACCAGGGTTCACTGCAGGCCAGTCAACTCGGCCTGACGCTGCAAAATTTAAACAATGCGGGCAGCGCGCGGGCGGACGCGCAGTTTACTGCCGACGTTAGCGGATCGCTGGTAAACAGCGGCACGCTGTTAAGCGAACGCAACCTCGACCTGCTCAGCAGCGAAATCAGCAACAGCGGCTCCCTGGCTGCAGATCGCCTCAGCGTTACCGCAGCACAGCTGACCAATGCAGGCTTGCTGCAAGGCAATAGTGCGCTGACGCTGGATAGTAAAAATATTATTAATGCCAGCGGCGGCCAGCTGATTAGCGGCAGCGATCTTGATCTTGCTCCGGCTGAGCTGACTAATAACGGACTGCTTCAGGTCGCTGGCAACTTTAGCCTCACTGGACGCGACTTTAGCAACAGTGGTCAGCTCACGGCCGCCAGCATCAACGCCCAGCTGAACGGCACGCTGAACAACAACGCCGCAGGATTGTTGTTAGCGCAGCAGCGGGCTGAGTGGCACGCTGACAGGCTGGACAATGCCGGTACGTTTGCTGCTCAGCAGCTTAGCGCAACCGGTGATACGTTGAATAATCAGGGGTTATTGCAGGGTGATGCCGGTGTTTCTGGCGACTTCCGTCAGCTCAACAATCTCAGCGCGGGTCAGATACTGAGCGGTGGCGAACTCATGCTGAAGGGCGTCGCCGCCAGCAATCAGGGTGTCTGGCAAGGCAATAATCTCACTTATCATTTCGACTCGTTGACTAACAGCGGCACGGTGAACGGGTTTGCGTCACTGAGTGGATCGTCTGACGGGCTGCTGGATAACCGCGGCGATCTGCGCTCAGGCGGCAGCGCCACGCTTGCGGCATCCACTCTGCTCAACAGCGGTAAAATGATGGCGGATAACCTGGACCTTCGCGGGGATACGCTGGAGAACCGCGGGTTGTGGCAGGGAAGCGCGGCACTGGATATCCAGGCTAACGGTACGTTGGCTCAATATGCCGGCGGTAAAGCACTGACGGCTGGCGATCTGTGGTTGCAGGCTACCCGTCTGGATACGGCAGGGACGTTGCAGGGCGATAACCTGCACGTCAGCGCCGGTAGCTGGCAACATCAGGGTTCTCTGCTGAGCAGCAGCGGCCTGATGGCGTCGGTTAGCGGTGAGTTAAGTAATAGCGGTGAACTGCTGTCACAGGGAACAGCACAGGTTAATGCTCAAAGCCTGGTAAACCAAGGATCGTTACTGGCAGAAAAAGCCGTAAATCTTAACGGTGGTGCGCTTAATAACAGTGGTACCGTGCAGGGGGTAATGACTCCAACTTATTGATAGTGTTTTATGTTCAGATAATGCCCGATGACTTTGTCATGCAGCTCCACCGATTTTGAGAACGACAGCGAC